>JAGONM010000003.1 GCA_017993055.1 Armatimonadota bacterium | reverse complement strand
GGGCGACTCCGGGCGCGAGGCGGCGGGCGATGCCCTGCTCGACGGCGGCGTCAATCCGTGCCGTGGCGGCGGCGTCGAGCGCGGGTGCCCCCCAGGCCTGAGAGCAGGCGGCGAGACAGAGAACGACGAGCAGCGTTGCACCGCGCATGATGTACACCCCACCCTCCGCCCGGCAGATTGAAGCGAAGGCGCCGGGCGATACGACTACAGGTTCGCCGCGCATCCGCCGGAATCCTATCCGATTGCCCTCGATCGTGATTGACACCGAAGCCTCGCGCGTGTACCCTAGAGGGGCTCCGACACTGAACACGGAGGAACGACGCATACCGTTGGACCCGAACATCATGAACTTCGAAATCCACCTTCCATGCCGCCTTCTACCCATCGCGCTGTGCCTGCTGGGGATGCTTGCATCTCAACTGACCGCGCACGGCGATCCGCCCGCCGCCACCAAGCGGGCGAGGTCCCTCACGACGGACGCGGAGGTCGCGCAGATCCGCCGGAACATCGCCGAATACCCGAAGGCGAAGGAGATCGCCGACAAGATCATCAAGGCCGCGGACGAGTGGGTCTCGCGCTCCGACCGGTACATCTGGGACTTCATCCCGACGCCGGAGGTGCCGCGCGCGTTCAACTCCTCCTTCGAGGGGTGCCCCGTTCACGGCATGGAGTACTTCAAGCACGGCAACTACTCATGGATCATGGACCCGTTCGGCAATCCCTGGAAGATCAAGTGTCCCGTGGGCGGAGAGGAGTATCCCTCGAACGACTTCCTCGCCTTCTACAAATCCGGCATGAAGGACCGCAGCCTCCTGACCGGCGACTACGCCGACGACGGATGGGGCTGGCGGAAGGAAGGGGCCGAGAAGAAGCACTGGTTCGTCGCATACTACTGCCACTGGCTCTGGTCGAACTACATCCTCCCCGGCGTGGAGAACCTCTCGTTCGCGTACCTCTACACGGGAGACGAGAAGTACGCGCGGAAGGCGCTCGTCATGCTCGACCGGATTGCGGCGATATACCCGGCGATGGACCACAACAAGCAGTCGAGGTACGCGCAGGAGTTCGCGCCGGCATACAGGGGCAAGATCATCAACATGATCTGGGAGACGGGCACGATCAGCAAACTGACCACGGCCTACGACAACGTCTTCGAGGCCGTCGCGAAGGAGGGCGCATGGGAGGGAAGCGACTCCCCGCTCGCGGGCAGGACCTACGCCGACATCCGCGCCAACATCGAGACCAACCTCCTCCGCGAGGGCGTGCGGTGCATCTACGGCGGAGACATCCGCGGCAACTACGGCATGCACCAGCAGGCGCTCTTGAAGCTTGCGATCGTGCTCCAGGACGATGAGGTGACGAAGCGCGCGGTGGATTACATCCTGAACAACGCCGAGGGAAACACGGGCGTCGAGGGATTCAACTACGCGCTCGACAACTTCATCTTCCGCGAAGGGGTCTCGTTCGAGGTCGCCCCGGGATACTGCCTCGGGTGGTCCTCACACCTGTCGAGCGTCGCGGAACTCCTCCAGCGGCTGGGAGTAGACATCTACTCGCAGCGGAAGTTCAGGCGGATGTACACGGCCTACTTCGACATCCAGGTGCTCGGGATCAACACGCCCGCCATCGGCGACTCGGGCGGGCTCAACCTCCGGGTCTCGAACCCCTCCACCTACATGGCGCGGCTCGGCCTCGACGCCTTCGGCGACCCCATCTTCGCCAAGTTCCTGCTCGACAGGGGAATCTTCGGCGAGAAGACCTTCGGCAACAGCGGAGACCTCCGCTTCCCCGCACTCGACGAGGCAACCCTCCGGCGCAAGGCGTCGGTCGCGGACGGCGGCATCTCCGGGACTCGCAACCTTGGCGGGTACGGTCTCGGCATCCTGGAGCACGGGACGGACAGGGACGGCGTCGGCCTGGCGCTGTACTACGGTCCGGCGGAGGCGGGGCACGCGCACTACGACCGCCTTGCGTTCGAACTGGTCGGCTACGGGAAGAAACTGATCCCCGACTTCGGGTACCCGCAGTTCGCGGCGGAGCACAAGGACCGCCCCGCCTGGGAGACGCACACCCTCAGCCACAACACGGTCTCCGTGGACTCATCACGCCAGACCACGAAGCACAGGGGAGTCCTCAACTTCTTCGCGGAGTCGCCCGACGTGCAGGTGATAGACGTCTCGGCCCCCGACGCGTACTCGAGCGCCCATGAGTACCGTCGGATGATGATGCTCATCGGAGGCGAGTCCGAGGCGCCCTACGTCGTGGACTTCTTCCGAGTCGAGGGAGGCAGGAGCCACGACTACAGCCTGCACGGCTTCGACGGCAAGTTCACCACGCAGGGCATCGGCCTCACCGATGTTCAGACCAAGGGAACCCTCGCGGGCGAGGACGTGCCTTACAGCTACCTCTACGACGACCCGGAGCTCGAGAAGCCCGGAAAGACGCGCTCCTTCCACAGCTACGTCGGTGGAAGCCTCTCGTATCTCTACAACGTCCAGCGCGGGCGGCCGAGCGGCACGTGGAGCGCGACCTGGACCGGCGCTGACTCCGGCATCCACGCGATCTTCCCCAGGCAGGCCATGAACGAGGCGGTCGTCGCCGACGGCAGGCCGCCGAGACGAGCGGATCACCCCGAGAGCCTTAAGTTCGTGCTGCTCCGCAACTCCGGCGAGGACCTCTCGAGCAGTTTCGTGTCCGTCCTCCAGCCGTTCCGGGTCAGAGGCGGCAAGGGCGACGACCCCCTCGCCGTGAGAACCCTGAAGACCGACGCCGAGTCCGGCGGGACGCTTCTGGAGGTCAAGGGGGACGGCGGCACGGATTATGTCTGGGCCGGCGGCAGCACGTCGAGCGAGGTCGAGGCCGCCGGCATCGGCATCGTCGGGAGATGCGCGGTCATCCGCCTCGATGCGGACGGCTCGGTCAAGTCCGTCTTCCTCGGGGACGGCACAAGGATCATGCACGGAATGCTCTCAGTCGAGGCGGAGGCGGGATTCGTCGGCACGGTGGAGTCACTCGACCTGGGTCGGAATGAGATCACGGTCTCCGGCGGTAACGCATCCGGTCTCGCCGAGAAGACGGCGATCTTCCGTCCGGGACCGACCGCCTGCAACTTCCGCATTGACGGCGCGCGTGAGAAGAAGGGCGGGTTGACCCTCTCGCTCGGCGATGACACCACGCGGACCGGCAAGCTCGAGATAACCGGCATTGATGACGACGGGAAGTTCGTCACCACAAGCAACATACTTTACTTCGCGTCCGGCGGACTCTACGAGCATGCGTGGCTGGCGAACGAAGATCACACCGTCTGGCGCAGGGTGGTCGCCGTCGAGAAGG
Organism: Armatimonadota bacterium; assembly: GCA_017993055.1. NCBI lineage: Bacteria > Bacillati > Armatimonadota > Armatimonadota bacterium. The sequence goes on along the minus strand of JAGONM010000003.1, from coordinate 177,965 downwards.
GAGTCGTACGCCTCTCCGGCATGTCGGACCTCAAGGCCGAGTTCACTGACGCGGACGGCGACGGGCGCATCACGGCCTACATCTATGAGATCGGCCCTGGGGAGAAGATCACCGTCCCCGCAGTGACGTGGATCGGACGGGACTCCAAGGGCAAGTGGACGGTGCAGGCAGATTCGGGAGTGGAAGCGTCTCTGCCCGACGGGACGAAGCTCCGAGGGTAATAGGCTCGGATTATGACTACGGCTTATCCGGCAAAAGAGGGAGTGACGTTCCACCGCGGCGGATCACCATCACCGACGCATCGCGCCCCTTGATGTCGAGAGCGAGGCCAAGGGCCTCGTGGGGCGTAGAGGCGTGAAGGAATCCGAGGCGCTCCTTGTGCTCTGCGGAAATCCCCGGCGAGACGAGGATGCCGGCGCTTCCGTTATCTCGGATCACGCGCCCCACCCTAACGAGGTGCGACGCCACGATCTTGTCCGGGATTCGGCCACTCTCGACGAGCGAGATCGTCTCCTGAGACGGACGGTATCCCTCGCTCAATATCAGGCCGTGGGTCCGGGAGACTCCCTCGGGGCACGGGCTGACGAGGATCGCGACACCGTCCTTCTTCAACGCCAGCTCACCCGCGTATAGGGCCTTCGCCGCCTGCCAAAGCTCGATATCCATCGGATACGAGTCTATCAGCAGGACATCGGCCGGCTCGGGGAGCTCGAAGCCGTAGATCCGGCTCGACAGGCGCGCCCCCGCTCGGTGAGCCGCCACGGGATCGCCGACGAAGAGGTCTATGAGCCGCCCGTCGGCGTCACAGACCGCGTTGGCAATCGCAGAGAGGCCCACGTGAGCGGCCACCTGTTCAATACCCTGTCGGATGGGATTGTCCGCGACCCCGAGGATTTCACCACCGGGATAGAGCGCGCTCCGCCAGTGGGTCTCGGCCGTCGTCTCCGCACCGCATATCCCCGGCTGGATGATTTTCCCGCCGCCGCTGAACCCCGCGACCCGATGCGGCACGATCTGCCCGATCCCGAAGATGAAGTCGACGTCCTCGACCAGGCGGTTCACCCTGATCGGGATGCCGGTCTCCGTGGCGCCGAGAGCGACGAGTTGATCTTCGTTCCGCCACTCGTGATTCACGATCCGGTACCGCCGAACGATCTCCTCGCCGAACCTGGTCTCCATCTCTGAGTCGGTCATCGTGCGGTGAGTGCCGAGAGCCACCAGGATAGTCGTCCTGTCAGCGGGCACTCCGGCGGCCTCCAGTTCGGCCATGAGACGATCCAGGATGGGCCGGACAGGCGTGTTGCGCGTGTAGTCGTCGGTGATGACGAGCGCATTGCGGGCATCCGAGGCTGCGCGACGAATCGGCGGACGACCGATCGGATTGTCGAATGCGCGGTGAATCAGCGCCGTCTCCGGTGCGGTCGCTTCGACGCATGGAGGCTCGTAGATGCCGATCAGATTCCTGTACGGCACCTCGAGCGGCGGGATACCCTGGTAGTATGGGAAGTCTATCCGCATTGTTCACTTCGGCCAGTCTTCCAAGCGACTGAAGTCACGGCAACAAAGGCACGAAGTGTCCCTGCGGACACTAGGGGCTCGAGTCCACGGAGGTGGACTTTGTGCACTTGTTGCCGTGGTTTCAGCCGTCCGGGACGGAATCAAGCCCGACCGCCATGCCGGTCCTCGCCGACTCCTGCGCGGCATTCATGACCTGAACCGCCAGGAGACCATCCGCGATCGTGACGGGGACCGGCAAACCATCGGCGACAGACTCGAGGAACGCCAGGTCCTCGGCGCGGAACATATCGTCGCGGTCCGTCGGCATCTCCTCGTGACGCCACTCACCGGTGCGCGACTCATAGACCGATAGCCGGCATCGGTCCCAACTGGCGAACTCGACGATGATCGTTCCCTCCGCGCCCAGCAGCTCGATCTGCCGGCGCCGGACGCGCTGGAAGAAGTCGAGATGCACGTTGGCAACACATCGGTTCTCGAATCGGATGAGCATCTCAACGAGGTCCGGCGACTCCATCCCGACGTCGCTGAACCTACCATCGATCCCGAAGACGCCGAACGGCCTCTGGGCGGCGTACCAGACCGCGAGATCTATGTCGTGCATCAACTCGTAGGCCCCATTGTACTTGGAGATGTACATACTGCGGTAGTTGGGCATCACGTCGGGGATGTACTCGCCCACGGAGGCCCGTACCGAGATCAGCCGGCCGATGCGTCCCTCATCGAGCCACCCCTTTGCCCGGCGAAGCCCCTCGTGGAATCGGAAGCAGTGGCCGACCATGACCGTCCTGCCAAGGTCTCGCGCGAGGGATTCCATCTGGGCGACCCCATCCGTCGAGGTCGAAAGCGGCTTCTCGGCGAAGACGTGCGCCCCGGCCCGCATGGATTGGACTGCCTGCTCGACATGGAGGGCGGTCGGCGAGCAGATGAACACCGTGTCCGGCCTCGAGGCGAGTCCAACTTCCAGCGACGTGAACGTCCGCCGGACGCCGAACTCGTCCCGTGCCTGCGCAAGCAGTTCGGGCGAGAGATCGCACACACGGATGTCACTGAGCCCGATCTCGCCGAGTATCCGCGCGTGCCGCCGCCCGATCGATCCGAAGCCGATCACCAGCGCGCTCAGGTTCTGCCAGTTCGACTTGCTCATGTTCCGTATCTCGAATCGCACCCGCAGCCTGGGGACTCGTCCGCCTCGCACATGCAAGAACTCGACGCCCACGAGGGGCTAGGCTATGGCGTTCTGCGTTCGGATGCTATATCCGTATGACCTCAATCTTCGACGGATCGTTCGTACCGACGCCCCGTGCCGCAGCGGAAGCGAGCGTCTTCTCGACCTTCTGCGCGACGGATTGCATTCCGACTTCCTTGCGACGCGCCTCGATGATCTGGTACGCCTGCAGGTCGGCGGCCACGGGGTCGGTGCCCACCATGAGCGAGTGATAGTCCCACTGCGCCTCGGGACGCCTCTGCGGACCTCCGTCAGCCTGCGGTCTCAGCAGATCGGCGACGATGAGCCGCGTCTTGTCCTTGATCTGCGGGATAGCATTGAGATCCGCGAGGTATGGGTCGCAGCCGTTGCCGTGGTGCTGGCCCGGGTTGTGGAACGAACCGTAATGGTTCTTCAGGGCGCAAGAGAGCCCGGGGCCACCGTGATGCTTGGCCAGCGGCATGTTGATGAGGGCGGTGATCCGGTCAAACACCTTGGAAACCTGGCCGTGGAAGGACCCGTTCTGCACGTCTTTGCCCCAGTCACCGTCGTCCGAGAAGTAGATGACCCCCGGACCGGTCTTGTTGGGCTTGAACCCGCACTTCTCCAAATCCCGGGTAGCGCGGTCCCAGACGATGATGTTGTCCGGCTTGACACCCGCCGATCCAAGCCCCGCGATGACGGCATTGACGAACTCAGGCCTCGTCGATACGGAGGGGCCGAAGAGTCCGTTGATCTTGATTCCGACGACGTCGTCGGGCTTGAAGAGTGACTTCCAGGCGGCGGTGGCGCTCTTCGAGGTCAGTTTGGCCATCGCCTGAGCGAGCACCCGCTCGATCTCCTTCTGGTTGACGGCGTCACCATCTAGCATCGCAGTGCTCTTCGCGATGACCACTCTGGTCCTGGGCGTCGCAATGCTCTCCGCGGCTTCGGCCAAGCCCGGCAAGCCGGCGATGAGCGTGCCGCCGATCGCGGCCTGCTTCAGGAACTCTCTGCGCGTTGTCTTCGTCATTCGTGTGTTTCTCCTTACACTCCCCAGGTCCGGTGGGACACATGGGACCGATGGGATATATGCGATCGTCTTACCAGGCGGTCAACCCGCCGTCTATCGCAAGATTCTGGCCAGTGCAGTAGCTCGACGCATCCGAGGCGAAGAAGACGGCCGCTCCCTTCAGCTCTTTGCCGTCCTCTCCCATCCGCCGCATCGGGATCGTCTCGCTGAACGCCTTCACGAAGGCCTCCGGCTGGTTGCGCCAGAAGCCGCCGGGACTGATGCAGTTCACGCGGATGTTGTACGGCGCAAGGTAGCACGCCATGTCGCGCGTGAGATTGATCACTCCGCCCTTGGCCGCCGAGTAGTCCATGGTGACGCCGCCCATCGGCGTCCCATCGTAGACGCGGCGGTCCTTACCGATCATCCCGGCGATCGAGCCGATGTTGATGATCGAGCCAGTCCGCGCCTCCATCATATACTTGCCGACAACGTGCTTCGTGCAGAGAAACACGCCGGTCAGATTGACGTCGATAGTGTGCTGCCAGTTCTCGCGGGAACGCTTCTCTAGAGGGGCGTTCTCGGGGGTGCTGATGACGTTCCCCGCGTTATTGATCAGAACGTCAATACGCCCGAACTCGGCGAGGCAGGCAGCGACCGCAGCCTCGATCTCCGGTTCCGACTTCACGTCGAGTTGCACCGGGAGCACCCGACGTTCGGTCGCCCGGCCGATTCTCTCTGCCGACTCCAAGGCGTCCTCGATCTTGCGCGATGTGATGCAGACATCCGCGCCCGCCTCCGCGAGCGCGAGCGCCATGTCGAAGCCGAGGTTGCGCGCGCCGCCGGTTATGAACCCCACCCTGCCGGTGAGGTCGAAAAGCTGCTGGATTGTGGGGAAGCCCATGTTGTTCTCCATTCGTCGGACGAGTCGGACAGATCAGACCAATCGGACGCTAACCCACTTGGCCCGGATCGCAATCCCTGAGCCACTCATCAGTTAGATATCGCCCGAGCAGGAAATGTTTACGATCTGTAAGGAAGAGAATGCGCTCAGCATCGTATTGCATCAGACTCGCGCAGCTCGCAGGCTGACTCTGACAGAATCAGTCACCGCACTGCGTCACTCATCGCTCACGGGCGGAATGCATACACCTGACGACTCAATTCGCCTGTAACAGGTAGGGCTCATAGATGGCACGTTCCGCGTCCGTTGTCTCGCCACCCGACAGCGCATACTGGTTGGGCGAACGATCGCAGCTTACCGGGGACTCCTTCATCGCGCGCTCGCGGCGATGCAGGCGTTCAGACATCAACTGCTCGAAGGTTTGCCCATCGTCCCACAGTCTCCGGTGCAGTTCCCATGCGACGGGTACCCCTTCGGAACTGCCCGCAAGATTCTCGGACTCGCCCGGATCGTTCAGCATGTCGAAGAGCACCGGCCGGTACTCGGGGAACTCGACGTACTTCCACCTCATGGTACGGATCATACGAAACGTCATCTCCGAGCGCGCGATATGTTCGCACCTTGCGAACTCTTTTCGACGCTCTCGAACGAGGCTCTCCCCGTCCAGTCCATAAGGATGAGGGAGGCCTGCGAGGTCGCAGAGCGTTGGGAACAGGTCAAGCAGTTCCACGATGTCCGACACAGATTCCCGTACCGCCATCGGCGCCCCTGTGCGTATCAGGAGTGGAACAGCCGCCGATCCATCGTAGTAAGAGCGCTTCCACCAGAGGCCGTGCTCACCCATCATGTCGCCATGGTCGGATGTGTATACGATGATGGTGTTGTCAAGCAATCCGTCGCGGCGGAGGCCCTCGAGCAGATCGCCGATACACTCGTCGAGAAAGCTGAGTGAGGCATAGTAGGCGGCGAGGCACTTCCTGCGCTCATCAGCACTGAACTGCGTCAGACGGTAGTCCTCTATGATGAAGCGGTCGTGTGGATGGACGGAGTCAGGGAATCCTGAAGGCAACGGCGGTAGTTCCGGCCCACGAGGCCAGAACCGTTCGAAGTGACGCGACGGCGCGGTGACCGGATGGTGGGGCCGCGCGTACGAGGCGCACACGAACCAGGGTTGGTCGGAGCGAGCTTCGCCGTGGGCTCGGATGAAGGAGAGCGCTTCGCGGGTGACGACCGACTCCTGCATGATCTCTTCGGGTAGCTCCGAAACGCCGGCGAACGGAAAGTGCCCTATGTCGTGGCGCGTCCACGCCTGGTCTCCGGCCGAGGCTACCGGATCGGGCTGATGGCCGCAGAAGCAGTTCGGGACGAGATCGCCGTATGGACGGTGCATGAAGCCGTTCATGGGATGATCGCCACCGACGTGCATCTTCCCTACTCCGCAGGTGGTGTAACCATGCCTTTCAAAGTGCCCCGGCATCGTCAGGCAATCGTTCGGGATCGGGGCATAGTTGAAAGTACCGCCGACATCGTGCGGCAGCCGGCCGGTCCACATGCCAATGCGTGAGGGCGTGCACAGTGGAAACTGACAGTAGGCATTGTCGAACACGATGGATTCCGCGGCAAGGCGATCCAGATTTGGCGTGATGGCAGCCGAATCGCCGGCGAAACCGGCGATCCGTCGGTTATGTTGATCTGACATGAGAAAGAGTACGTTAGGTCTCTTCGCCAACTCGCCCACTGCACATCTCAACGCTCAATGCGCCTACTCCCCAGGGAACCCCTCGTTGCGAAGGCGTCTCCCGATATCCCGGAGAAGCTCGTCGTGGAGCGGATGAATGCTCCCGTCGGCCCGAGGGCCGGTGTTCAGCAGCAGGTTCGCTCTGCGCTCGCGGGCATTTCGGATGATCTGCCACACCTGTTCCGCTGTCTTGCTCTGCTGGACCTGCTCTGCCGAGTAGCCCCAGACCTTGTCCGGGAAAAGAGTCGCGCAGATCTCGATCGGCTTGTCCGACTGCTCCACGGCCTTGTATTCCGGGGCGCGGAAATCCTCCGTGCCTGTGACGCCCTCCTTGTAGGAGATCAGACACTGCGGCTGGAGTTCACGGACAATCGCGTAAAGTTCCTCCAGTCTGAACTTCGAGGAATCGCCCGACACAGGCACCCCTCGACCATCGAACCATATCCCCGCGACGGGCCCGTACTGCGTAAGGAGTTCTGCGATCTGAGCCTTCACGAAGTCCACGTACTTCCCCAGGTCGTGGTCATTTCCGTACGCATATGACGGTTCAGGCGGATCATACTGCGGGCGAGGCGCGCCTTTCCACTCGTCATTGTTCGGCGCGTGAGGGTGCTTCCAGTCTCGCCCGTGGGAGTAGTAGAAGAACAGCCCGAGACCCTTCTCCCGACATGACTCGGCCAGTTCGGCGATAAGATCGCGCTTCGCGGGCGAGTTGAGGCTGTTGAAGGGGGTCTGCTTCGTCTCAAAAAGGCAGAATGACTCGTGATGGCGAGTGGTGATGTTGAGGTACCTCATCCCGGCGGCAAGTGCGAGATCCGTGATGTAGTCCGAGTCGAAGCTATCGGCCGTGAACTCGGACATCAGCTTCGCATACTCCGCAACGGGAATCTTTAGGAGATACTGGTCCCACTCATGGCGCTCCGCGAGCGAGTAAAGGCCATAGTGGATGAAGAGGCCGTACTTCGCGTCCTGAAACCATGACAGCGCCGCGCCTAGCGGGTCTTTCGCGTAGAGTCCATCGTATCCCTTGAGGTATGAAGGTATCAGGGCCGCCATTCGCATCCCCATCAGCTACCAAACCAAATCATGTGCGCCGATCCAGCGGTGGTCCTGGAACGGCTTGTTGTGTATTCCGAGCCAGATATCAGCCAGATCGCTCTCGGCCTTGAGCAGCGCAATGAGGGCGTATCCCGAGGCTCGCATGTTCACGCACGTACGCCCCCACCTCCTTCGCTCTACGCCTTCGTAGACGCCCTGGAATCCGCCGTCGATGCATGGATCGCCGGTCTCCAGGTACTGCATATCCAATAGCGCCGCCAGCGTCCTGTCCGCGGCACGGATCAGCCCATCGTCGTTCAGCAACGTACCGTAGTCGCGGAAGATCATCTCCGTCACCGGAACAGCGGAAGGAATCTTGCCGCCCTCGTAGGCGCCATCCTCGTCCTGATGCTTCGCCAGCCAGTGCGCGAAGAGAGACGCCTTCTGCATATAAGAGGGATCTCCAAAGAGCCGGCTCGCCGCGATCATCATTGCCGCGCCGAAGTCGTCGTTGTAGGCATGCTGAGGAAGCGTCGTCTGGCCCGGTTCCGGCGATGTGACCCTGTTGGTGAACGGATCCCTGTCGAGATTGAGACTACCGTCGTCGTTGATGAAGTCGTCACGGTAGATTCGGGCGATCGGTTGGAGTCCTTTCTCGACATACTTCGCGTCGCCAGAGAGCATGAACAGATCGTAAAGGAACAGACCCGCTCCCGACTGGAACGAGCCTCTGCTGTAGAAGTTGTCCAGGCCCGTATCCATGTAGATCGCGTAGAGCGGCCAGCCGTTGTACATCCCACGCCCGACCAGCCAGTCGCCGAAAAACCTTGCTCGATCGAGGTAGAGCTGGTTGCCGGTCGCATCTGCGAGCCACACAAGTCCCCAAGCGGCGGAGGTAGCGTCCCTCGGCGCGAACTCGATTGACTGCGGGGTGAGTTCCCGGATCGCGCCGAAGTACTCATTGTGACGATCCATCACCTGGAGCGACATGATGTACCGCCCGGCGAGTTCAGCCCTTCGAAGGTACTCATCGTTCCCCGTGCGTTTCCAGAGGGCGCAGAGGGTCGTCGCAATGTGCCCGCACATCCAGTTACCGGTCAGCACTCGCTCGCCGGTGTGCATATCGTAGCTTCGGATTCCTCGACCGCGGTTTGCATCCTGCCGGTCGGTGATCTGGTTGCGGATGATCCATTCGCCGCATCGGACCGCGCGGTCCAGTAGACTATCTGGTGTCATTGGTTTGCCTCACGACACGACCGATCCACGAGGAAATGAGAGGGGATCGCAGCTATTCCTGACTAGGCCACTGGGGTTCGAGGTTGCGGGCCTTGAAGGCATACAGCTTCGCATCCCTCAGGTAGAACCTCAGGCGGACAGTCCGGCCGAATCGCATGAAGTTCCCCCTGTCGAAGAAGCGCGTCGGATCAGCCTTGAAGTTCACGACGGCTCGGGTATGATCACCCGTGATCGGCACGCAATCGGCCCTGGTACATCCCTCGATGGGATTCCCGTCGAGATCTGTCACCTCAGTCAGCACTTCCCCCTCTGATGCGTCAACATTCAGAAGAAACCACGATGCACCGGTCGGCTTGAACGGCAGGGAGGTGATGACGCCCTCCTTACCCGAGGCCTCCCAGCAGACGAAGCCATCACGCCGAAGCGTGCCTGTTCCGAGCGCGGCATAGCCCGCCTGGTAATGCGGCGTATTCTTCCCGGCGTACCAGAAACGAATCTTGTCACCTTCGGGATGCGGAATGTTGTTCGTCAGCGCAACGTGCTTCGAGTCCCAACTTCCCTCCGGGCCGCGCACCAGGATCGGCCGGCGATCTCCTACTCTCTGCCACTGATGTAGATCCCGACTCAATACAAGCTGCTCCTCGAGCGTCATGTCATCGGTACGCATAACGAGGAGCTGCCCGAGGTACGCGTGACCGTACGGGATTATATACATAAGATACAGTTGCGTATCTTCCGAGTCCTGCTCGTCGGCTTCAAGAACAGTCTCCATCGCGGTCCAGTGAATCAGGTCCCTGCTCCGGCTGAGTGCGATGTGCCGTTTCCAAGGACGACCCCAGCGCTTGCAGAGCCTCCCATGTTGATGCGAGCGCGATGTAAGCACGTACCCCTTTCCCGCCGGATCGGCCGAGAGCGAATGGCAGTCGCCGTCGAGCGGGAGAACCGGCGGGAACTGCGCGCGCCAGTCCACGCCGTTCGGACTGAAGCACATCGTGATGCCCTTGGGATAGATCGGATCGTCGTACTGAGTGTAAAGAGTGGCGGCGTATCTGTCCTCTGAATCGGGCGCGCTGTAAGGTATTACGTTCCACGCCTGCTCGGCAAGTACAGAGGTATCGGGCGTTGCCTGTTGGGCGAAGCGGATGATGTTGTTCTCAAGCGAGCCGTTGTGCATCACGCGGCGCAGGGGGAACTTCTCCCACTCAAGGCCGTCTGTGCTGATCGCCAGGCAGCAAGACGACCCCTGGTCGGCGAAAGGCGGCAGGTTTTGACGGTTTACGGTGCGGTCGTAGGCGTTGTACCAGCATCGGAAGACATCATCCTCCGGGTCGCGCAGGACGACACCATAGAATGGATCCTGCAACGAGGTCACTCTGCCGTCCGAACCGAAGCCTTCCCAGGGCTCGGAGGGGACGATCACCGGCTCGGGGCGCTTCTCGATGGGGCAGAGCCTACGCACGGCATTATCGCTCTGATCGATCAGTTGCTCGTCGGCCAGGATGAACAGATCCTGCTCCGACCAGGTGTGCGCACAGCTCAACATGTTATGCTCCTCCGTCCACTGCCGCAGGGTCTCCGCTATAATAGCTTCACCGCGGCGCGCCGTCAAGCATCAGGGCACACTGCAGATCAGCGCCCACGCCTTGCCGGCAATACGCGTCAGGACCAGAATCAGTTCGCGAGAGCCTCCTACCTTCATCCGACGCTCGACCTCCTCCGGATCGAAAGGCACCCCTCGCTTCTTCACGATGACCTTTCCCGCGTCCAAGTCACGCAGGCGCCGGTTCACGACCTTCGGACTGAACGGCATGCTGTCAAGAATCTCGTACACATCCACGAACGGACTCGCAACGAGTTCATTCGTCGAGAGATACGCGATCTGCTCCGAAAGCCTCCATGCACCGACTTCCCCAGCAAGTTGTTCCACGAAGTGAGCCCTCACGATACCCGCGTCGGGCTCAAGGAGGTATCTTCCCGGTCTCCGCACCGGAACAAGACCTACCTCCTCCCGGGTCATGGATATGCCATGCGGGAGCAAGGTCGCGCGGCGGTCGGCGGTGCTGAGCCCCCCCAGCCAAACGACGGCTTCCTTGCACTCGCCACTCTCCGAGATGAACTCGATCTCGCCGCCCAGGGACTGAAGTTCCTCGTCCGGGGTCGCGGGCGAGAGCTTGATGGCACAGTCGGGAATATCGCGAGCCAGTCGCCGGATGGACTCGAGAGGCGGGTTGAGATCGGCGATATGACGAGACCTCCGGCCGCCTGCTCTACGAGAAGGATCGGCAAACACAGCATCAGTCTCGAGGTCCAGATCGGTAATATCGGCATGGATGAACCGAACTCGATCCGCCAGGCCGTAGACCTGCAGGTTTCGCTCGGCCATCGCCAGTCGCACGGGATCCCGGTCAACTGCGATCACCGGCCCGCGCGAAGCGAGGCCGACTGTATCGCCACCGATACCGCACCCGACATCCAGTACAGTCGCACCCGCTGAAAAGCGATCAGCGCGGTAGCGAGAGATAGCCTCCCCCGACGACTGCTCCAACGCCTCTCGGACGAAGAACATCTCCTCTGCACGGGAGAACTTCCGTGCACCGCGACGCCGAAGATCGAGCATCTCGAGCGCGGCGGACGAAACTTCCGGCGGATACTGCTTTCGAAGGGCGGAAAGCTTCGTGAGGAGATCGCCTGTGAGAGACCCGGCGCATCTGAGAAGCTCGTCACCGGCAGGGCTGAGTAGAAACTGCGCAGTTGCAGGGTCGATCGCCATGCTACTCCGACCCGAGGACCGGGACGCCGACTCCCGCAAGCAGTCGGCTCAACCTCTGCACCGGCAGCCCGACGACGTTGAAGTAGTCGCCACCGATCCCCTCGACCAGGACACTCCCGTGCTCCTGAATGCCGTACGCGCCTGCCTTGTCGAGCGGCTCACCCGTCGCAATATAGGCATCTATCGTGGCCTGAGACAACTCGCGGAAGCAGACCTCGGTTCGCACATAGTCCCTGACGATGCCGACGGTGTATCCACCCAACCGGCGTACGACGCAGACGCCGGTGTACACGTAGTGCGTCCGCCCCGAGAGTAAGTGGAGCATCCGCCGCGCATCGTCCCGATCAGCAGGCTTGCCCAACACCTCCTCATCCACCACCACGATCGTATCAGCCCCGATGACGACACCATCATCAAGCCGCAGAGCGATATTCTCCGCTTTGGCCGTAGCGGAACCGAGAACGTGCTGCTCGGGCGGCCAGAGCGGCACGCTCGTCTCATCGAAACCACTCGGAATGACGCGGAACGGCAACCCGATCAGGCGCATAAGCTCCTGTCGGCGAGGGGAAGCCGAGGCAAGAATCAGTTCCGGGATCACGGCCGGGGTCACGAGACTACGTCCACGGATGCGCCGCACTTGCCGCAACTGTCATTTTCCAGATTCGTACTGACGATGGAGTATCCCATACGAGCGATCACCGTATTGCCGCAACTCCGGCAGATCGTATCTTCAGCGCCCGGGATGTGCATATTGCCGACATAGACGTGCCGAAGCTCCGTGAGGGCCATCTTACGGGCCGCGATCAGCGTCTCAGGCGGGGTGGCGGCCGGTTCGCGCATCCTGTAGTCGGGGTGATACCTCGTGATATGAAGCGGAACTGCGGGGTCGAGGTCGGCGAGCCAGTCAACCAGCCGCTGAATCTGATCCGGACCATCGTTCAGGCCGGGAATCAGCAGATTCGTGATCTCGATATGCACGCCGACATCGCGGGCGATTTCAACCGTTCGCAGCACCGGCTCAAGCGGTCCCCTGCACACCGTGCGGTAGAAATCTTCGTCCATTGACTTCACATCTATGTTCATCGCGTCAACAAAGGGAAGCAGTTCCCTCAGCGGGCGCTCGTTGATCTCCCCGTTGGTGACGAGTACATTTAGCATACCTGCCTGTTGAACCAGAGGCGCAGTATCCATCAGGTACTCGTACCATATGAGAGGCTCGTTGTAGGTGTATGCGATCCCGAGGTTGCCCGGAACGGCAGACGCCATCTGGACCGCATCGTGAGGCGATAGAAACCGTGCCCCGGCGGAGGACTGAGATATCTGCCAGTTCTGGCAGAATCCGCACGACAGGTTGCAGCCGAGCGAGCCGAGCGAGAGAATCTGCTTGCCCGGGTGGAAGTGGAACAGAGGTTTCTTCTCGATGGGGTCAACGTGTATAGAGGAGCATGCGCCGTACGTCGTCAGGATGAGGCGCCCATCCACATTCATTCGCGCGCGGCAAACCCCGGATTTGCCTGGCGCGATAACGCACCCGTGGGGACAGAGCCCACAGCGGCCCAACTCACCTTCCATCTCGTAACAGCAGCATTCGGCCCTGGGATACTCGGCTGTCTCCGGTTCGTCTCTACTCATCTTCGGCCCACTGCATCGGATCGTTCAGACACGCCGGACCCGCGCGGCTATGCCAAGTCCCGGTCCGCAGGTTTAGCTTCCGCCATGCCGCACGACTTCGAATCGGTACAGCTGGACGGGTTCACCCTCGCGAATGCCCGCCTTGCGCGTGGCGATCATCACCTGATCCTCGACTGTGTCTACTCCCTCGAGATCGGGCAGCAGCAGTCCCCGCTTGAGTCCGCTCTCGACGATGACGCCATATTTCCTTGGATTCAGATCGTCCATGCTCTCGATCGCCTGAGGCACGGTGAGAACATCGACTGTATACTCGATGTCGGCAAGCTCCTCCTCGACGACCGGCTCAAACCGGGGATCGCGGGTGGCCGCGCCGATCGCGTTCTGGACGACCTCGGCGGCGAGGCTCTGATCAGTCGGCTCAATCGTACCGATGCACCCCCTGAGCTGGCCGTGTTTCTTCAAACAGACAAAGACGCCGGCTCGCTCCCGGAGTTCCTGAGGGAGAGGCTCCTGGGGCCGAATCGTGCGACGATTTCGTACGAGTTCCTCGACGGTCTCTCTGGCGAGGCTTACAAGAGAATCTTCCTCAGTTTCCTTGACCATGTCACCCCTCCGAGGGACTCTTCTTTCCGAACCTGTTCTCCGTCCCATGAATCAGGCGAACGATGTTCTCGCGATGCTTCACGGTCACATAGATCGCCACCACCGCCCCGAACACGCGATATTCGAGTGGAGAACCCGTCATCCACATGAGAACGGGCACGGCGATGCACGCAAGCACTGAAGCTACGGACACATAGCGCGTGACACAGAAGACAAGCCCCCAGAGTCCGAAAGCAACCAGTGCAATGACCGGCACCAATCCGACGCCGACCCCCAGACTGGTGGCAACTCCCTTCCCTCCCCTCAACTTGAGGAAGATCGAGAGGGTGTGCCCCAGAATAGCAGCCATCCCCGCTGCGACTCCCAGCCAGGCGGTCTCCGAAGCCAGATGCTTTGCCGCCAGAACCGGTATCAGGCCTTTTGCAACGTCAGCCAGGAAGACGACAATCCCTGGGCCGGGCCCAAGAGTGCGGTACACGTTAGTAGCGCCGATGTTCCCGCTACCGAACCGGCGGATATCCACTCCGCGCCAGGCCTTTCCGATGATGAGCCCGAAGGGTACGGCGCCAAGTAGATAGCTCAGAATCAGAAGCATGGTGTAGGACATAACGTTGTGTCTGCCGGGGCACCGAGCACGATTGCCAAGAACCCCTAGCCCCTACCCCTCTCTCCCTCGGCCTTGCGCGCAAAGATGCGGATCGGCGTGCCTTCGTACGGGTATGCCTTGCGAATCTGGTTCTCCAGGTAGCGTCGGTAGGAGAAATGGAGCATCTCCGGGTCGTTCACGAACAATATGATTGTAGGTGGTTTGACGGCCGGCATCGTGACGTAGTAGACCTTGAGTTGCCTGCCTTTGTGCGTATGCGGATGAGAATCCACGGCATCGTGAATGAGCCTGTTAACTTCGCCCGTCGAGAGACGCATGGTATGGCTCTGCGCCGCGAGGACCGCGGAATCGAGGGATTCACGGACTCCCATGCCCTCCGTTGCTGAGGCAAACACTATCGGCGCGTAGGGCATGAAGACCATCTCGTCCCGCAGCTTTGCGGCGAACTGTTTCATGCTGACCCCCCGACGCTTCGCAAGGTCCCACTTGTTGACGACGATGACCGCCGCCTTACCCGCCTCATGGGCGTATCCACCCACGCGCTTGTCGCCGTCGGTGATGCCCTCGTTCGCGTCAATAAGAAGCAGGACAACGTCCGCACGCTCGATCGCACGAACTGCACGGAGTACGCAGTAGTATTCGATGGAGCGCTGGACCTTTCCTGCACGCCTGATGCCAGCGGTATCAATGAGCACGACCGGTTGACCCTCGTGTTCGAACAGCGTGTCAACCACATCGCGCGTGGTGCCGGGAATGTCGCTGACGATGGCCCGCTCCTCCTGGAGGACGGCGTTAAGCATCGAGGACTTCCCGACATTCGGCCGGCCAATGATGGCGATCCGGATAGCTTCCTCCGGAATGCCTTCCGGCTCGGCTTCGGGCGGGAGATTCTCTATGACTTTGTCCAGCAGATCGGCGACGCCATGACCCTGAATGGACGATATCGGAAACACCTCGCCCAGACCCAGCGAATAGAACTCCGCCGCATCGCGCTCTTGCTTTTCGTTGTCAGCCTTGCTCGCCGCGAGCAGAACCGGTTTCCGCGATCTCCGAAGCAGATCGGCAACCTCGATATCGGCTGAGGTCATGCCTTCCCGCACGTCAGTCACGAAGACGATAACATCGGCTTCTTCCATGGCGATGTCGGCCTGCCTGCGAACCTGCGAGATGAGCGGATCCTCGTCACCCAGTATCATCCCACCGGTGTCAATGAGCACGAACTCGCGACCGTTCCACTCGGCTTCCGCGTACAGGCGGTCACGAGTAATACCAGGCGTGTCCTCCACGATGGCGATCCTCCTGCCAACAAGACGGTTGAACAGAGTTGACTTGCCCACGTTCGGACGGCCAACGATGGCTACTATCGAATCAGGCATTGATCTGCTCCCAGGCCGCGACCGGCGACGGTTTGACGGCCGTGACTCTCGCTCGGAGGGCGACCCGCACATCGTCGAGCGTCACTTCATCAAGAAAGCGCCCCTCATTGAGAGCGACGGATGGGATGAGGACCTCCTCGCCAGATTGGACGTCGCCCAGCGCACGGATCACGTCCGCACCCACCATCAGCCCGGCCACGGTGACGGTCTCCCCGAGAAAACCGTTCGATACCTCGCATACACGTGCTCTGACGCCCGGATGGCTGCTCATCCACTCGGCAAACTGCTCAAGCAGCGGCTCTGCCAGCGTACCCGTTACGAGCACGTAACTCCCTCGACGCGGCGAGGGAGTCTTCATTCGGCGCAGGCGGGACAGCTCGTCCAGGAATATCCGCGTCACACCGATCCCATCCTCGAGTTGCGGGAACCCTTCGTAAGCCGACGAGGACGGAAACCCCCTCTTAGAGATCAGGTGTAGTTCGTCCGACGCAAAGACCAACCTCGTGCCGTAGCGAGCCCTGAACTCTTGCTGCTTGCGCAGGCACAACGCCATCACCTCGCGGGCCACTTGTGCGTCTGCGGTCCGAAGCCGACGGAGGCTCTTCCTGTGTTTCGTCAGCCCCACCGGCACGATAGCTATTGACTCCGTTGCGGGGAACAGGCCCGCCAGGTCGTCAACCGTGCGCTCGAGGTGCGCTCCATCGTTCACGCCGGGGCAGAGCACGATCTGCGTGTGGAATCTGATCCTCGACGCGGCCAGCCGTCTGAGCTGCTCCATGATAAGCTCCGCCTTCGGATTCCCGAGCATACTCGCGCGAAGCTCGGGGTCGGTCGCGTGCACCGAGACGTACAGAGGGCTCATCTTCTGCGAGCAGATGCGGTCCATATCCTCGCCGGTCAGGTTTGTGAGGGTGAGGTAGTTACCCTGGGTAAACGAGAGCCGGAAGTCGTCGTCGCGGACGTAGAGCGTCGGCCGCAGGCCTTTCGGCATCTGTTGCAGGAAGCAGAATATGCAGGAGTTCTGGCACAAGCGCACACCGTCGAACAGATCTTCCTCGAACTCGATGCCGAGATGCTCGTAGGCGTCCTTCTCGATCGTTGACACGAAAGAGCGCCCCTCCCGCATACACTCGACGGTAACCTGCTCGTGTGCGGTCTCGAAGCGAAAGTCGAGGATGTCCAGAACCAGTTTGCCATTGACCGAGACAATGTCGTCACCAGACTTCAGGCCCGCCCTGTCCGCCGGACTGGCCGGTATGACGCTTGCTATCCTGGCGTTCATCCCCGACATGTCGGCCCCGTCTGACCCGTCGGCGGCATCAACCGCTGAGCTACTTCATTGATGATCCAGTCCGGCGTTGAGGCTCCGGCGGTAAGGCCTACTCTCGCGGCTCCCTGAAGCCAGGATTCATTGAGTTCTCCGGCGGTCTCGATGTGATGCGTCGGCACGCCGGTATCGGAACACATCTCCGCCAGCCGTCGAGTGTTCGCGCTGTTTCGGCCTCCGACCACGATGACCACATCGACCTCCCGCGCCATCTCGACGGCCGCCGTCTGGCGCTCTGAGGTCGCGTGGCAGATTGTGTTGAACGCCCGAACCTCTTCCGCTCGGCCGACGACCTCTCGTACTATCTCGACGTAAGCATCCAGCGTCTGCGTCGTCTGTGCTACAACTGCAACCTTGCCGCAGAGCCTCTTCGACCGCAGTTCCCGAGCACTCGATACCACCAGCGCGTCGTCGCCCGCGCTGCTCATTATCCCCCGCACTTCGGTATGGCCGGCATCTCCGAGGATCACGACTTGATATCCCTGATCGCGCAGTTCACGCGCCAGGTTCTGTACCTTGGACACAAACGGACATGTAACGTCAACAACCTCGAGGCCAAGTTCACGAGCCCGACTCATGACAGATTCCGGAACTCCGTGCGACGGCATGACAACCAGGCTGCCGCCGGGGACTTCCTCAACGCCAGAAACCACCTGCACGCCATCATGCGCCAAGCGCTCGACAACTTGAGGGTTATGAATCAACGGCCCGAGGGTATACATCCTCTTCCCCTCGATGCGCGCCGCCTCCATGACCGTGTCGAGTGCCCTGCGAACTCCGTAGCAGAACCCGGCTGATTTGGCGGTTATGAGTTGCATTGTGGGTCACACAGGACTCATGGAACCTACGCGGCGCATGAGTGCCGCCCAAGTGCGAAGTGCCGACCCCGCGTTCACGAGGCCGGCACCAGTTGTATATCGGGCGTGCGCGTGCGTTACGCGTCCTTGTTTCGTCTCAATCTTAGCAGGCCGTATTCGACGCTGTCAACCAGAGCGTTCCAACTGGCCTCGATGATATTGGCGGAGACCCCGACGGTGTTCCAAGATGTGGCGCCGTCGGTAGACTCCACGATCGCTCGCACGCCGGCCGCGGTACCGTCGGTCGCGTCCAGCACGCGAACCTTGAAGTCGGTCAGCTTGATGTGCGTCAGTTCCTCGGGATAGAACTTCTCCAGTGCCTTGCGAAGCGCGCTATCCAGGGCATGGACAGGACCATCGCCTTCGGCGACGGTCAGCAGTTCCTCTCCGTTTGCCATCACTCGAAGCGTTGCCTCCGTGATAGGCTGCGGGTCAGTGCCGCGCTGCTCAACGATGACCCGGAAGCTCTTCAGGTCGAAGAGTTTCTCGTAGGTGCCTACCGCCTTCTGAATGAGCAGTTCGAACGACGCCTCCGCACCCTCGAACGAGTAGCCCTTGTTCTCCAACTCCGTCACATGAGCCAGAACTTCGCGCGTTTCGGGCGACTGCTTCGTCAGATCAATACCATACTTCTCTGCTTTGTGCGCTATACTGCTGGCCCCGGCCAACTCCGACACTAGTATCCGACGCTCATTCCCCACGAGTTCGGGATGCATGTGCTCATAGGTATCCGGATTCTTCATCATGGCGTCCACGTGAACGCCTGCCTTGTGAGCAAAGGCGCTCCGGCCGACGAACGGCTGACGGTCGTTGGGGACGATGTTCGCGATTTCGTCAACATAGTGAGACAGGGCCGTCAGATCCTTCAGCGATACCTCGGGAAGGCAGCTGTACCTGAGTTTGATCTGTAGGTTGGATATTATCGAGATCAGATTCGCGTTCCCGCATCGTTCACCGTAGCCGTTGACCGTCCCCTGGACGTGAACCGCGCCGCTCTGGACCGCGATGATCGTATTCGCGACGGCCAAGTCCGAGTCATTGTGAGCATGCATCCCAACGGGAACTGTTACGGCATCCCTGACGGCCTTGAGGACCTCCATCACCTCGGAGGGCATCGCGCCGCCGTTGGTCTCGCAGAGCACCACACAATCAGCACCCGCGGTCGCGGCAGCCTTCAGAGTGTCAATCGCGTAGTTGGGGTTCGCCTTGTAGCCGTCGAAAAAATGCTCGGCGTCGTATATGACCTCTTTTCCCTCGTTTTTCAGAAACTGAACCGAGTCGTATATCATCTCGATATTGCGCTCGAGTTCGACTCGCAGCGCATCGGTGACATGGAGATCCCAGGACTTGCCGAATATCGTGACGACAGGCGTCTCAGACTGAACCAGCTTGATGAGGTTGCTGTCTTCCTCGGCGCGAACACGTGCTCGCCTAGTGCTTCCGAACGCCGCCAGCTTTGCGTTGACGAGGGGAACGCTCTTCATCCTCTCGAAGAACTCCTCGTGCTTGGGGTTCGAACCGGGCCATCCGCCCTCGATATAATCGAAACCCGCCTCATCGAGCCGCGTCGCTATCTTGATCATGTCGGCGACGGTGAACGAGACTCCCTCACCCTGAGACCCGTCGCGCAGCGTAGTGTCGTAAACCAGTATCTTCGGCACTGTGTCCTCCATCCTCAATGATGGTGAGTCTACCGGCAGAGGCCCTCTGACCGGGCTCTCTGTCTGGCATAGGCGATCAGTCCGCCGGACGCGATAAGGTTCTGCATGAAATCCGGAAAGGGCTGTGCCTGGAAGGTCCGACCGGTCGCAACCTCGGTGATGGTACCTGATGCAGTATCCACCATGATCTCACTCCCCGCGTTGATCGCGTCGGCCGCGTCGGCACACTCCAGGATCGGAAGTCCGATGTTTATCGCGTTCCGGTAGAATATGCGCGCGAAGGTCCGAGCGATCACGCACGACACTCCGGCGGTCTTGATCGCCAACGGCGCATGCTCCCTTGATGACCCGCAGCCGAAGTTGTCGGCAGCCACAATCATGTCTCCAGGCCGGACCATCCTGACGAAGTCGGCGTCTATGTCCTCCATACAATGAGTCGCCAGTTCGTCCGGATCGGAGGTATTCAGATACCTAGCCGGGATAATAACGTCCGTATCAACATTGTCGCCGTATTTGAATGCGTTGCCCCTAAACATCATGTCAGTTGTTCCCCCTAGCGGCCTGCACTGAGGCGAAGCCACTACATGCCAAGTTCGCCCGGACCACCGATTCGTCCCAGGACCGCCGATGCCGCGGCGACTGCCGGACTCGAAAGGTAAACCTCGGACTTCGGGTGGCCCATCCGCCCGACGAAGTTCCTGTTGGTCGTCGCTATAGCACGCTCGCCTTCCGCCAGACAGCCCATGTGTCCGCCAAGACACGGCCCGCAAGTCGGCGTGCTTACTGCGGCCCCGGCCTCGACGAAGATGTCGAACAGCCCCTCGTGCATCGCCCGAGTCCATATCTCCTGCGTCGCCGGGAACAGGATCAACCGCACGTTCGGATGCACTTTGCGGCCCTTCAGTACTTCCGCCGCGATGCGCAGATCCTCGATGCGACCGTTGGTGCACGAGCCAATCACCGATTGGTCTATAGGAATGTCGCCGACTTCACTTACAGGCCTCGCATTCTCCGGGAGATGGGGGAAAGAGACCTGCGGTTCCAGCTTCGAGCAGTCAATCTCGACAACTTGCTTGTATTTCGCGTCGGGATCGCTCGCGTAGCATTTGAACTCCCGCTTGGCCCGCTGGTTTACGTAGGCCAGAGTGAGCTCATCCGGGGCGATGATCCCGTTCTTGCCTCCCGCCTCAATCGCCATGTTGCACATAGTGAAGCGATCGGCCATCGGCAGTTCGTCAACGACCTCTCCGGCAAACTCCATCGAGCAGTACAGCGCACCATCTACCCCGATCTTGCCGATCGTGTAGAGAATCAGGTCCTTGCCGCCGACCCACCTGTTCAGCCCCCCGTAGTAGACGAACTTGATCGTCTCCGGAACCTTGAACCAGCACTCGCCGAGCGCCATCGCGGACGCGACGTCGGTGCTACCGACGCCGGTCGAGAAAGCCCCGATCGCGCCGTAGGTACAAGTGTGAGAATCAGCGCCGATGACCGCGTTGCCGGGAAGAACCAATCCCTCGTCCGGCAGCAGCGTATGCTCGATCCCAACGCGTCCGATCTCGAAGAAGTTGGTGATGCCGTACTTCGTCGCAAAATCGCGCATGACCTTTACCTGCTCCGCGGACTTGATATCCTTCGCGGGGGTCGAGTGGTCCGGCACGAGCGCGATTTTCTCCCTATCGAAGACGCAGTCAACACCGATCTCACCAAACTCACGGATCGCGATCGGAGCGGTGATATCGTTCGCTAGCACGAGGTCCAGCTTCGCTGTGATGAGCTCGCCGGGTTCCACCCCTGTCTTGTCACAGTGAGCCGCGAGTATCTTCTGGGTTATCGTCTGGCCCATGGTCGGCACCCTTCCTTTTCGCGTGGTAGTAAACCAGTTTGTTGATCGCCTGTATGTAGGCCTTCGCGCTGGCCTCGACGATGTCGAGGCTGGCGCCTCTGCCAGTGTACATGTTCCTACCGTCGCCCAGTTTGACAGTCACCTCACCGAGAGCATCCGTGCCGCCGGTGACCGATTTCACAATGTAGTCCACGAGTTGGTGCGGCACATTGATGATCTTGTCTATGGTCTTGTAGACCGCATCCACCGAACCCACTCCGGTCGCGCAGTCCATAAGTTCGCCGTCCTGCGTCAGCACCTTTATGGTGGCTGTCGGGACGCCCTCAAGACTGGTCATGACAGTCATATACTGGAGCTGATAGGTCTCCGGCATAGAGTAGACCTCATCGGCTACTATCGCCTCCAGGTCCTCGTCGAAGATCTCCTTCTTCTTGTCCGCGACTTCCTTGAACCTTGCGAACGCCTTCTCGAGGTCCTTCGGGTTGAGATGGTAGCCCAGCGATTTCAGCCGTTCCTCGAACGCATGCTTACCTGAGCGCCTGCCCAAAACCAGGCCGCTACCCGTCCAACCGACGCTTGCCGGATCCATGATCTCGTAAGTGGTTCGCTCCTTCAGCACGCCATCCTGATGGATACCGGCCTCATGGGCAAAGGCGTTCCTGCCGACGACAGCTTTGTTGACCTGCACAGCGAACCCTGTTACGTCGGAGACCAGACGACTGGCGCGGCATATCTCTCGAGTATTGATGCCCGTCGTGCAGCCGAACAGGTCCGGTCGGGTGTTCAGGGCCATGACGACTTCCTCCATAGCGGCGTTGCCTGCGCGCTCGCCGATACCATTGACGGTACACTCCACCTGACCAGCGCCAGCCTGAACTGCGGCCAGCGAGTTCGCAACCGCCAGACCCAAGTCGTTGTGGCAGTGAACGCTGATCAGGGCCTTCCGGATATTCGGGACGCGCTGGAACACGGAGGAGATCATCGTGCCGAACTCCGACGGTATCGCATACCCCACGGTATCCGGGATGTTCACCGTGGTCGCACCTGCGTCAATCACCGCCTCAACGACCTGGCAGAGGTAGTCAAGGCCCGTGCGCGCCGCGTCTTCGGTCGAGAACTCGACCAGTTCGCAGTACCCTTTCGCACGCTTCACGGCTCTAATAGCCATGTCCAGCACTTCCTCACGCGACTTCTTCAGTTTCTTCTCGACGTGCACGTCTGATGTTGCGATGAAAGTGTGTATTATCGGCTTCTTCGCGGCCTTGACCGCCTCCCAGGAAGCATCAATATCCTGGTCGCGACAGCGACTCAGGCTGGCAATCGCCGGACCCTTGATAGTCTCTGCGATTGCCCTCACGGCCTCGAAATCGCCGGGGGATGAAGCAGCAAAGCCCGCCTCGATGACGTCCACCTTCAGGCGCGCGAGCTGCCGGGCCACCTCCAGCTTCTGTTCCATGTTCATACTGGCGCCGGCCGACTGCTCTCCGTCGCGCAGCGTCGTGTCGAAGATCCTGATTCGCCTTGCCACTTGGCATCCCCCTTTCCCCGGTCATTAGTACTCGCGGTCGTCACTCTGTACGAGAGAGACAAGCACGAGGATAGGACTCGATTCCCCTACTTCTTCAGGTAGGGCATCATCTCGCGGAGCTGGGCGCCGACTGCCTCGATCATGTGCTCCTTCGCGTCTCTGCGCGCCGCGTTGAAGACCGGGCGGTTGGCCTGGTTCTCGAGAATCCATTCCTTTGCGAACTCGCCACTCTGTATCTCCCTGAGGATTTCCCACATCTCGTCCTTGGTCTCCTCATTCACGACACGCGGACCGCGGGAGTAATCGCCGTACTCAGCGGTATTGCTGATCGAATACCTCATGTAGCTCATGCCACCCTCGTACATGAGGTCAACGATGAGCTTTAGCTCATGCAGGCACTCGAAGTACGCGATCTCCGGCTGGTAACCGGCCTCGACCAGCGTCTCGAAACCCGCCTGAACGAGAGCGGTGCATCCACCGCAGAGGACCGCCTGCTCCCCGAAGAGATCGGTCTCGGTCTCTTCCTTGAAGGTGGTCTCAAGCACTCCGACCTTTGTGGCGCCGATTCCCTTTGCATAGGCGAGAGCAGTGTCCTTGGCCTTACCGCTCGCATCCTGCTGGATAGCGATCAGAGCAGGGACGCCGGCACCCTCTGTATAGACCCGCCGCACCAGATGGCCGGGACCCTTCGGTGCGACCATGATGACGTCAACATTCGCCGGGGGAACGATCTGCCCGAAGTGGATGTTGAAGCCGTGCGAGAACAGCAGCGTCTTGCCACCGGACAGGTTCGGCTCGACTTCGGCCCTGTAGACCCTCGGCTGAACCTCGTCCTCGGTAAGGATTTGAATGATGTCACCCTTCTCCGACGCCTCGGCCGCACTCATCGGCGTGAAGCCGTCCTTGATCGCTTGTTCCCAGTTCGCGGTGCCGGGAAGATCACTCACGACAACGTTCACGCCGCTGTCTCTCAAGTTCTGAGCCTGGGCATGCCCCTGGCTACCGTAGCCGATGATGGCTACCGTCTTGCCCTTCAATGCATCCAGATTGGCATCCTTGTCGTAGTATGCCTTTGCCATTTCCAACCATCCTCCTGTTTTGTTTTCGAGAGCCGCTGGAACACAGAGTCACGGAGCTCGTCTCTTGTGTTTCCCTCACTGCCGTGCTTCCATGTTCATTCGCTACGGCGTTCGTGCCCCACGCATCATTGCTATGCGGCCAGTGCGAACCAACTCGCGAATGCCGTATCCTTCGAGCAGGTTCTCCATCGCGTCAACCTTGTCCACACTTCCGGTCACCTCGATCGTGAACGTCTTGTCGCTGATGTCAATGATCTTCGCACGAAAGATATCTACCATCTGCATGATCTCGGCGCGGTTCGTGCTCTCGGCGCTGACCTTGATCATCGCCAGTTCCCTCTGCACGATCGGAATATCCGTATAGTCAACTACTTTGATGACGTCAATCAGCTTGTGAAGCTGCTTCGTGATCTGTTCCAGTACCGTATCATCGCCGCCCACGACGATCGTCATACGGGAAACCGAGGGATCATCCGTAATACTCACCGCGAGCGATTCGATGTTGAATCCGCGCCGGGCGAACAGGCCGGAGACTCTAGCCAGCACACCGGGCTTATTCTCGACCAAAGCGGTAATCGTATGCTGCATTCTGAAACCTCCTGTCCCTCTACCTCGGGTCCTTCACCATCATCTCTTCGATGCTCTGCCCGGCCGGGATCATGGGGAAGACGTTTTCTTCCTGTACGACGCGGAAATCCATCAGCACGGGCCGTTCGGTGACGTCAAGAGCTCTGGCGATCGCAACGTCCACGTCTTCCTTCTTCTCGATGCGCATCCCGACGCCGCCGTATGCCTCCGCGAGCTTCACGAAGTCTGGCTGCCCGGACATATCGACTCCCGAGTAGCGACGGTCGTAGAAGAGTTCCTGCCATTGGCGGACCATTCCCAAAAAGCCATTGTTCAGGATGGCGACCTTGACCGCGATCTTGTTCTCGACGGCCGTCATCATCTCCTGAATGTTCATCTGAATGCTTCCGTCGCCGGCAATCACGAAGACCTCTCTTTCGGGACAGCCGAACTTCGCGCCGATACCGGCGGGCAGGCCGTAGCCCATCGTGCCCAGCCCGCCCGACGATAGAAACTGCCTGGGATACTTGCAGCGGTAGAACTGCGCAGCCCACATCTGGTTCTGACCGACTTCCGTTGCGACGATTGCCTCGCCGTTCGTCGCCTCCCAGATCCGCTCGATGACATACTGCGGATAGAGCCCGTCGTCGCCGTATTGAAGAGGATAGTCCTGCTTCCACTGCGTGATCCGCCTGTTCCATTCGGTCTCCCCGCGAGCCTCGACGTGCTTCAGAAGAGCATCCAACACGCACTTGCAGTCGCCGACGATCGGAATATCTACGTGTACCGTCTTACCTATCTCGACCGGGTCGATATCTATATGGATAACCTGGGCGCTCGTGGCAAAGCGGTCCAGCTTTCCGGTCACCCTGTCGTCGAAACGCGCGCCGACGGCAATCAGCAGATCGCAGTCGGCCACGGCATGGTTCGCGTAAGCTGTTCCATGCATCCCGAGCATACCGAGCGAGTGAGGGTGCGTCTCCGGGATCGCTCCCTTGCCAAGCAGGGTAGTCGTGACGAGAATGTGCGTTCTCTCGGAGAGTGCGAGTATCTCCGGCGCGGCGTTGGAAGATATCACTCCTCCCCCGACGTATAGAACCGGCCTCTCCGACGCCGCAATCGCCTTTGAAGCCTTGACGATCTGCCTTGGATGCCCGGTGGTGGTCGGTCTGTACGAAGGGATATCAGGATTCGTAACCGGCTTGTAGTCCAGTACGCCCGTCGAGATATCCATCGGTATGTCAATGAGCACAGGGCCGGGCCGGCCGCTTCGTGCAATATGAAACGCCTCGGCAACGACTCTCGGGATATCGGCGCTACTCTTCAGCAGATAGTTGTGCTTTGTGATGGGCATCGTGATGCCCGTGATATCCGCCTCCTGAAAGGCATCCTTGCCCAGAGCAGTCGTTCGGACCTGCCCGGTAATCGCGACCATCGGGACCGAGTCCATGTACGCCGTCGCCAGCCCGGTGACAAGATTCGTCGCGCCGGGTCCTGATGTGGCCATGCAAACGCCGACCTTGCCGGTGGCACGGGCATAGCCGTCAGCGGCGTGCGCTCCGCCTTGTTCGTGGCGTACCAACACGTGACGGAGACCCTGACAGTCAAAGAGACAGTCGTATATCGGCAGC
This sequence comes from Armatimonadota bacterium, assembly GCA_017993055.1. Classification (NCBI taxonomy): domain Bacteria; kingdom Bacillati; phylum Armatimonadota; species Armatimonadota bacterium. The sequence goes on along the minus strand of JAGONM010000003.1, from coordinate 151,852 downwards.
ATGACTCCGCCGGGATACCCGAATATGACGTCAACGCCTTCGTGCTTCAGCGATTCTATCAGTGCCTGCGCTCCGGTTACCTTCAAGCTGTTCCTCCAGACAAGAGTCAGACGAGCAGGACTGGGCTGAGTGCTCCAGTCCAGTCTACTTGACCACCGCACCGGTGCCCGCAGACGTAACATACCTGGCATACCTCGCCAGGTAGCCGTCCTTGACCTTCGGCTCGCGAGGCGTCCATGACCGGCGTCGCTCCTCGAGCACTTCATCAGAGAGCCGAACGTTCAACTGCTTGCCGGGTATGTCCAGGTCAATCGTGTCACCGTCGCGGATAAGAGCGATGTTCCCTCCCTCAGCTGCCTCCGGGGAGACGTGTCCGATCGAGCCGCCCCTCGTCGCGCCCGAGAACCGTCCGTCGGTAATCAACACCACGTCCTTGTCGAGACCCATTCCGACGACGGTCGCCGTCGGAGTCAGCATCTCCCGCATACCCGGACCGCCTCTGGGACCCTCGTAGCGGATGATGATGACCGATCCCTTCTCGATATCGTTTGCCCGCAACGCCGCCATAGCATCATCCTCGGAGTCAAAGACGCGCGCCTTACCGGAGAATTTCAGCACCTCCTCCGCCACGGCGGACTGCTTCACAACGCAGCCACCCTGCGCGAAGTTGCCGCGGAGGATCGCCAGACCACCCTGTGAGTGATATGGATCCTCGACTGATCGGATGACGTCCGACCGGCGGATAGCACGGCTGCCTACATTCTCCCTCACTGTAAGACCAGTCGCGGTTACTGCATCCGGGTTTTTCAGCATGCCGTGCTTCATGAGCTCATTCATGACCGCCGGCACGCCGCCGGCTTCGTCCAGGTCCTGGATGTGGTGCGGTCCGCCCGGGCTCAGGCTGCAGAGATGCGGCGTCTTTGCACTCACCTCATTGAACTTGTCGAGGTTCAAATCGATGCCCGCCTCATACGCAATCGCGGGTACGTGGAGAACCGTGTTCGTCGAGCAGCCGAGAGCCATGTCAACGGCGAGCGCGTTCTCGAATGCGTCGGGCGTCATGATATCTCGCGGCTTGATGCCCTTCTCGACCAAACCCATAACGGCCATGCCGGCTTTCTTCGCCAGCCTGACCCGAGCGGCACTGACAGCGGGAATCGTGCCGTTGCCAGGCAGGCCCATTCCGAGCGCTTCCGTCAGGCAGTTCATAGAGTTCGCCGTAAACATGCCCGCGCACGAACCGCACCCGGGACAGGCAGCTTCCTCCATTTCCTCCAGATCGGCTTCGCTCATCCTGCCGGCGATGACTGAGCCGATCCCCTCGAACATCTGAGTGAGCGAGATATCCCTGCCGCGAAACCGCCCCGCCATCATCGGACCGCCGCTGACAACTATGGTCGGTATGTTCAGCCTGGCCGCAGCCATCAACATGCCTGGGATGATCTTGTCGCAGTTGGTGACCAGCACCAGTGCATCGAACGCATGGGACTTAGCCATGACCTCTATGGAATCCGCAATCAGCTCTCTAGAGGCAAGCGAGTACTTCATGCCCTCATGGCCCATCGCGATACCGTCACAGACGCCGATGGCGCCAAACTCGATGGGAGTACCGCCGGCCATCCGAACACCGGTCTTAGCGGCCTCAGTGATCAGGCCCAGTTGTATATGGCCGGGAATAATCTCGTTCCTGGAGTTGCAGATACCTATCAGCGGCCGTTCCAACTCCTCGCTGGTGTAGCCCATCGCCTTGAACAGCGACCTGTGCGGCGCGCGCTCCACACCCTTCTTGACAACATCGCTTCTCATCGAGAACCTCCGTCAACGCTCCACTTACGACAAAGCCTCTCATCCCCTAGGGACGAGAGGCCATTCCTCACGCGGTACCACCCTAGTGAACCGATGCGTCCAGGCCGCTTCGATCCACTCTCAGGCGGGATAACGGCCGCCGACCGGGAAGGCCTAATGATCCCAACGACGCCGGGACGTTCAGTCTCCTGCTCCAAGGTGAGATTCAGCGAAACTCCGCTCTGCCTCGCACCGACCGGCAGATCTCTGAAACGGCCGCATTCCGCCTACTAGCCTCTTCACAGCGTGTGCATGCCAGAATGTTTGGTATGATACCACGCATTATCTCGCGGAGTCAAGGCATTTGGGCACCGATCCGCCAGTTTGTGGAAAAAAGTCGCAACTGACCGAGCCCGTTGCCTTCGGACGGGGCTTCTGATAGACTGCAGGAGAAGGGCCGCAGATAGCGAGTTCGTGACGGAGGTAAGGAGAGATGCTGGTCGCAATCATCCTGCTGGTTTCCATGTGCGCTCCCTGCGCGGCCGGGAGCTTCACGCCGCCGGTCTTGCTCGTGCGCAGAGCGCCGGCACCCGGTCCGGAGTTCCACCGCCTGACATCAGATGGCCGAACAGCAAGGGAACTGCCATGGACGCTGGACAAACAGGCACCATCCGTGTCGGGCCTCACCAACCTGCGCTACAAGGGACTGGCGACGGCACGGACCGATATCGCGCTGACCTATGACGACCAATGCCTCTACGTCCGTTTCGACTGCGCGGACGATCTCGATCCGGTAGCCGCACAGAGCGACCACGACGGTCCAGTTTGGCGCGACGACTCCGTAGAGATCTTCCTCGACCCCAGACTCAATGGCAGGTCCGTCTTCCATCTGATCACCAACTCCAGGCTGGCCAAGTATGAGGAGCAGGGCAGGCCCGGCAATCCGACCTCGTGGGACGGACCGTGGGAGGTCAGCCCTCGGCAGGTTGATGACGGGTGGAGCGTCATCGCCGTCATACCTTTCCGATCTCTGGGCGTACCGGCACCCAAACCCGGTGACACCTGGGGCGCGAACCTCGGGCGGAACGACCGTCCCCAGGGCGAGATGAGTTCATGGTCGCCGGCGCTCGGGCAATTTGCTGAGCCGGAGTGGTTCGGTCGGATCGTATTCGCGGGTTCGCAGGCACCGATAATCACCGTCTCACCACCAGATATCGGCGCACCGGGCAGATATGCGGTTACGACGCGAATATCGAATGCCGCAGGGGAGTCTCTCCCGATCCGTGCCGAGGTGCTGGTAGACGGCAGGCCGCTGCATCAGCCGAAGCCGTTGACGTTCACAGCTCGTGAAGGCGATAGCGAGTGGAGGTTCGACGTTGACTACCGCATCGAAGGCAGGCACAAGCTCAGCCTGCAATATGCCGATCACCAGGGAGCGTTGCTGACGCGTACCCCACCGCTCGCGGTAGACGTTGCGCCCCATCTCACCCGATTGAGCAGGCTTACGGAGATCGTCCGGGGGCTGCCAGAGACCCACCGAGACGATGCGAGGCCACTGCTCATGCGTCTCGCCCTCCTCCGGGCCGCAGCCAGGAAGGTTGGTGCAGACCGACAGAGATGGGCCGAGTTCGGGACGAGACTGAGCGCGATGGAGCCTGAGATCACACTGGCACGCCTCACCTGCGCCGACAAACACGGCTCAGGGTATGCGATCGGCACTGAGACGGCGCTTCGCAAGCTGCTCAGGCACGAGTTCTTCGACGGAGAAATCGGCCAGCCGTTGCGGATGTCCGCCGCGAGGAACGAGTTCGAGAGCGCGCAACTGATCGTCATGCCTTACCTCGCCGACCTGAAGCAGGTCGTGTTGTCCGTGTCCCCGCTGGCGGGTCCGAAAGGAGCGGTGATCCCGGCCGACCGGGTGACTCTCGACCTCGTTGAGTACGTCCGGACTTGCGAGCCGAAGTACGATGTGGACTACGTGGGTCTGTGGCCCGATCCCCTCATGCCGATGAGGCCGTTCGATGTGCCGAAGAACGGGATTCAGCCCGTATGGGTGACAGTTCACCCGTCCGACCAGACGACAGCCGGTGTCTACACCGGCACGATCACCGTCAGACCCGCCAATGCGCCGGAGTTCCGCGTACCGATCGAAGTCAGAGTCTGGGACTTCTCGCTGCCCGTACAGCCCCGACTCAAGACGGCGTTCGCCCTCTTCGAGCACGAGATCGGGGCATGGTACGGCTGCATGACCGACGAGATCAAGCGCAACTACTACGCCTTCATGCTTGATCACCGGCTGAATGTGGTGAACATCTACTCCAACGCTCCTCTGCCGCGCAAGGACGACATGCCCTTCTGCGTGGAGCGCGGCCAGAACTTCCTGACGCTGGCATACACGCACAACAAGGACCAGGAGGACCGCGATGAGCTTGCCGCGACGATCCGCGAATACGAGACCTTCCTGAAGTCGAACGGCTGGTGGAATATGGCCTCGATCTATGGCTTCGACGAGGTCAAGCCGGACAAGTTCGGCGAGCTTCGAGACATGTACGGCTGGGTCAAGAAGGAGTTCCCGGACCTTCCGAGGATGTGCACCGTCGCGCCGACCGACGAGTTGAAGGGATCGGTTGACATCTGGGTGCCGCTGACCTCGAACTACATCGAGAATGACGCGCGGGAGTTCGAGAAGGCGGGCGACAAGGTCTGGTGGTACGTCTGCTGTGTCCCGCCTCATCCCTATCCGAACTTCTTCATCGACTACCCGGCCATTGACCAGCGCATCGTATTCTGGATGAACTGGAAATACCGTATCCCCGGATTCCTGTACTACGCGGTGAACCTGTGGGAGGTGAACCGGAAGTCCCGAGAACGCTGGCCGGAGGTGGAGTGGAACACTCTCTCCTTCGACGAGTACAACGGCGACGGGCAGCTCATCTATCCGGGGCCGGACGGGAAGCCAGTCAGCTCGATAAGGCTCGAGTGCATCAGGGACGGCATCGAGGACTATGAGTACTTTGCGATTCTTCAGGATCGTGTCGCAGAGGCCGGCCCGTACGCAGACAGGAGCACCCTGGATAGCGCGAGGGAACTCCTGCTCATAGACGACGATATCGTGGGTTCTCCGAGCGATTATACTCTCGATCCGCGGCCAATTCTCGACGCGCGTACGCACGCGGCCGAGCTGATCGAGAGGCTGGCCAGATAGGCTCTCATAGACTGGAATCGGAGACTGCTTGGGGCGTGGTCAGTGCTTCTGCCTGCCCTTGGGCTGTTTCTTGTGCTTTTTCGGCTTAGCGTACTGACCGGGCGGCTCGTTCAGCGTCTCGGTGATGATCGAGCCGCCCTTCCTTCCGTTCTGCCCTGCTCGTCTTTGATGCGACATCGGTTCACCTCCTTAGACGAAGGTCCGTCCAGCATATACCCCGCATTAGGACCGGCAAAACAGGCAGGAGCGATACCGGCTGCATCTTGCCATGGATGCTGTGCAAACGGGGGTCCGTGATGAGTCACTGCTCTACCGGTCCCGCACCATCATCCGAGGAAAAGCGGCCTGACAGGTATTGCCAATCCGCTGAGCAAACACCTATAATCAACGGGTTGCACTGCGCAGCCGCACATCTGACTGGAGGAGCCAAGCATCATGAATGACATACCTAGACCCGAACACCCCAGACCCGACTTCGAGCGGTCCGCCTGGCAGAACCTTAACGGCGAGTGGCAGTTCGCCATCGACGACTCGAGATCCGGCATCGAGAAGGGCTGGAGCACCGGCGTCGAGTTCCCGCAGCGGATCATCGTTCCGTTCTGCCCGGAGAGCAAACTATCCGGCGTCGCCCACACCGACTTCATGAACGCGGTGTGGTATCGCCGGTTCTTCTCTCTGGACGATCCGCTGCGCGGCAAGAGGCTGCTCATCCACTTCGGCGCGGTTGACTACGATGCCCGCGTTTGGGTCAACGGCCAGGAGGTCGCGCGGCATAGGGGCGGCTACACTCCGTTCTCCGCCGACATCACCGATGCGCTCAAGGACGGCGAGAACGAACTGGTCGTCTATGCTGAGGATGACGTCCGCTCCAACTTCCAGCCGTCAGGAAAGCAGTCGCACCAGCTCAACTCCTACGGCTGTATGTACACCCGCACGACCGGCATCTGGCAGACCGTCTGGCTGGAGGCGGTGTCGAACACCTATGCCTCTACTATAACCGTCTGGCCGGATGCGGCGAACGGTCGAGTAACGATCGAAGTCGGAGTAGACAGACCGATCGCCGGTGTCGGACTAGAGGTCCTGGTGCTCTCAGAGGGCAAGGAGATCGCGGTCGGGAGAGTCAAGCAGGCCGGCGCTCAGAACACAGTCACGCTCGATATCCGGGAACCCGTGCTCTGGCAGCCGCTCCAGCCGTTCCTGTACGACCTCCGCATCCGCCTGCTCGACGGTGAGGCGCTTGTTGACGAGGCCACGTCGTACTTCGGGCTGCGCGACGTTCGCATCGAGGGCGACCGAGTGCTGATCAACGGGAAGTCTGTATTCCAGCGGCTGATCCTCGATCAAAGCTTCTGGCCGCAGTCTATCTATACCGCGCCGACCGACGCCGAGTTGAAGGCCGACATCGAGCGGAGCATCGCCTACGGGTACAACGGGGCTCGCATGCACCAGAAGGTCTTCGAGCCGCGCTACCTCTACTGGGCGGACAAGCTCGGCTACATCGTGTGGGGCGAGTTCCCCGACTGGGGGTGCTCGGTCAAGCACCATGCTCAGTCGAGAGAGAACTTCCTTCGCGAGTGGATGGAGTCGGTCCTCCGCGACCGTAACCATCCCTCGATTATCACGTGGATGCCGCTCAACGAGGCGCACTCCAGCGGCGACAGGTATGCACCGGTTTTCTTCCAAGAGTTATACACTCTGACCCGCACGATCGATCCGTCTCGCCCGTGCATAGATGCAAGCGGTTACACCCATGTCGTGACCGACATCTGGGAGGTCCACGACTACGATCAGGACCCGAAGACCTTTGGCGAGCGCTACGCCCCGTTCGGCGAGAATCCGAACGACGAGACGGTGTCCAAGAATGACCGCGACCACGAGCCGAAGTACCAGGGACAGCCTTACATGGTCAGCGAGTACGGCGGCATCTGGTGGAATCCCGGCCAAACCGACGGCAAGGCATGGGGCTACGGCGGACGCCCGGCGAGCGAGCAGGAGTTCATCGAGCGGTACGTCGGCCTAGCGAAGGCGCTGCTAGACAACCCACACGTGGCGGGGCTCTGTTACACGCAGCTCACCGACGTCGAGCAGGAGGTCAACGGGCTTTACACTTACGACCGCAAGCCGAAGTTCCCCCCGGAGGTGCTTCGCCCTGCGCTCGACCGCAAGGCGGCCATCGAGGACTGAGTCAGTACGGCGGCGGCCAGGTCACGAGTCCAGGGCCACGAGGAGAAGCTGCTGGCCCACGGGCACGACCTGGTGCGGGTGAGCGATTCGCCCGAGGAGTGCCCGCTCTGCCGACCCTGGGAGCGGCGGGTGCTCTCGTTGACTGGCGCGACACCGGGCTACCCGACGAAGGCCGAGGCGATCGCGGCGGGGCTCTACCACGCGAACTGCACTCATCGTCACTACCTGTACATCCCGGGCGTGTCGAGGGACCGAGTACCGCAGTCGAACCCGGTGGGCTACGAGCAGCGGCAGGACCAGCGCAAGATCGAGCGGGACATCCGGCGATGGAAGCGGCGATCGGCGGTAGCCGGCAACGATTCGGATCGGGCGGTCGCTGATCGGAAGGTCAGGTTCTACCAGGCTCGGATGCGCGGGTTCATCAAGGACACCGGGCGGCTGAGGCAGAGGGATAGGGAGCAGCTCAGGTTACCGGTCACCAAGAAGATCAACCTGAGATCGGAGACCCCGCAGGTAGTGGCGTGGCCGCGCGATATGCGGTCGTTGTACCAAGGGAAGCCTGGGCAGGGAGATGCGGCTCCGCTGCCGGTGGTGTATCCGGTTCACCGGATGGAACACATAACGGTGGACAATCCGCACCGCATAGAGTGGGTCGAGGCGAATACCAAGGTGATCCGGGACGCGATCGAACGCCCGGAGATCGTCTATTCGGAACTGGAGTTCCACCGGAAGACGAGGCACTATCGCCAAGTCTGTGCAAGCAGACTGGTGGTGCCGAACGGCAAGCACACTCACGTGATTACCGTGCTCAGTCTCGGGCAACCGGGCAAGGAAGATGTACACGATCTGTGGACAGTGTTCACGTGCAAGGACAGTTACCTGTACGAGAATAGCGGTGGGGTTGCGAAGCTGAAGTCGAAGTATCGAAGGGTGGCCCCGTAGCCCGACGCAACCTCGGGATCTCGCTGGTTTCCCAGGCGTAAGGAGCGGAAGTTCTTACCCCAGGGCCAAGAGTATTATACCACAGGGCGGAGGGTTGTCAACCCTGTTTTTGAGACGGCACGATGGCATCGAGCCTTCCCGGCTGGTACGGGAGGGCTTTTTGTATGGCCTGGTGAGCGCGGAATTCTCATCAGATGATACAGCCGACGGGCTCTAAGCGGGAGGTTTGGGACATGGTATTCAGGTCTGACGAATGGCGGGCCTTCTTCGACGCGGAGGACGGCGGGGGCAAGGGCTCCGGCGGTTCATCCGGCGGAGGCGGCGGTAGCAGCAACCAGAACGCCACTGGGGGCGGGGGGAACGACGCCGGCAAGAACGCCGATGGCGGCGGGGGCAACCAGAACGCTGACGGGGGCGGCAACACCCGGACGATCACGTTGACGCAGGACGAGTTGGACCGGATGATCCAGGACAGGCTGGACCGGTACGACAGGTCGCAGAAGCAGAAGCGTGAGAAGCAGGGCAAGCGGGAGAACATGTCGGACGACGAGAAGGCGGCACACGATCTCGATCACGAGCGCACGATCAGCGCGGCGGCTTATGTTGACGCATGGGGGAAGCATACGCTCGACGGGCTGACATCCCCCTACTGATCAACGACTACTTCCTCTTTCGACGGTCCCTTCTTCAAGTCGCCAAGGTCGTGCTCAAGGCGCCGGATGCGGTCGAGCATGCACTCGAACGCCTGAGTGACGGGATCCGGCAGGTCGTGCTGCTCGAGGTCAATCTCGCGGACCACCTTCTTGCCGTCACGATGCGTCACGCGGCCGGGGACGCCGACGACGACCGAGTTGGGCGGCACCTCGTGGACGACTACAGAACCCGCGCCGATCCTGCTGTTGTCGCCTACCTTGAAGGGACCGAGAATCTTCGCTCCCGCACCGATGACGACGTTGTCGCCGATAGTCGGGTGGCGCTTCTCTTTGCGCCAACTCGTGCCACCAAGGGTGACGCCGTGGTAAAGTGTGACATTCTCGCCGATCTCAGCGGTCTCGCCGATGACGACGCCCATGCCGTGATCAATGAAGAAGCCGGCGCCGATGACAGCACCGGGGTGTATCTCTATGCCAGTCCATGAGCGCCCTGCCTGTGATACCATCCGCGCCAAGAGTCTCACGTTGCGCTTCCAGAGCCAGTGCGCCATCCGATGGAAGAAAAGCACATGAAATCCGGGGTAGCAGGTGAGAACCTCAATCGTACCTCGGCACGCCGGGTCACGCTCTTTGATTGCCTGTATGTCCCGTCTCAATCGGCCGAACATATGCGCACGCACCTCCGGAAGAGTGCCCGGACCTCGTCAGATCTCGGCAACTACTCTTCGGCGTGGCTTGCGGGGAGGCCGATGTTCTCGACCTTTGTCACGCCTTCAACCTTCTGCTTGAGTACGCGCTCGACACCCATCTGCAGGGTGATCTGAGACATCGGGCATCCGGCGCAGGCGCCTACGAGCCTGACCTGGACGACCCCCGTATCCTCGTCTACAGCAACCAGCTCGATATCGCCACCGTCGGCCTGCAGAGACGGCCGGATGTCATTCAAGGCTTCAGCGACTTGATCTTTCACGTATATCCTCCTCGGGTAATGGCAAGACCGGGGCATCGAACCGCTGGAGCAGGATTTCCCAAGACTCCAGCAACTCGTCACTCCAGATACTTCTCTTTCTTGAGATCGAGACCCTTGCCGGTGGTCTTCTTCAGATAATCGTCAATCGCGGACTGGATCGCTTCCTCCGCCAGCATGGAGCAGTGCATCTTGACCGGGGGAAGGCCGCCCAGGGCTTCGGCCACCGCGCTGTTGCTGAGAGCCAGCGCCTCCTCGACGGTCTTGCCCTTGATCAACTCGGTCGCCATGCTGCTGGTGGCGATCGCCGCGCCGCATCCGAATGTCTTGAACTTCACGTCCACTATGATATCGTCCTCGACCTTGATGTACATCTTCATGATGTCTCCGCAGACGGGATTGCCCACGCTTCCGACGCCATCGGCATCGGGAATCTCGCCCACGTTGCGCGGGTTCATGAAGTGTTCCATCACCTTGTCACTGTACTGCGTATTGCTCATTTGCTCCTCCGCTTCACACGGTAGACGACAGACCAGGAGACTGGGGGCTGCCATACACCGAAAACCGTCTAGATCTCGTTTATCTGTTTCCCGGTCGCAGTCCGGTACACTTCGTTCACAACGCACTCAGGAAGGTGATCGCTCCCGCAGTGAGAGCACGATTCAAGCGCTCCGTGAGCATCCTCAATCGCGGATCTTATGAAGCTCTCCAGGTGTCCGATGAATGCGGCCCGATCGTCCGTCTTCATTGCGCGAAGAATGCGCGACAGTCCTTCTATGCGACTGAGACGTATCCGCTCCACCAACCTGACCCCGCCGTCAGTAAGCCTGATCTCCGAAATCCGGCGATCCGTCTGATTCTCGGACCGGGATGCGAGACCGCGCCTCACCAGACGGTCAGTCAACTGGCTGGCCGCAGAATACGTGATGGTCAGGCCGCGAGCGATCTCGCGCACGGAGCAGACTCCGTGCTGGTGCAGATACTGCATCGTCTGAGCAAGGCTCGGAGTCACCTTCACCGGCAGACCGTCAAGCGGCCGTATAGTGATGGTGCGGTGAAGAATCTCACCGAAGAGGTCCAGCAGATGTTCCGCATACGCTGCGGATGTCTTGCCCCGCTTCCGTTTGTCCGATGCGACAGTCTGCATCATTGAGAACGAACCTGCCGAGTACGGTTAGCACCTTCATTCGTTAAGGTGCTTAACTTATACCCGGTTCGGCGGGATTTGTCAACATGAATCCCGGAGATTCTCCGTGGGAGATTTCTCGCCTCCAGATAGGGGATACTTGCAGCCAAACAAAAAGGCGGCCCTGACAGAATCACACGTCAGGGCCGCCGGACATTGGCGCTCGGCTGCTACTTAGCGTCACCCTCCATCGGAGGCGCGGGGACCGGAGGCTGACCTGGTACTCGCGGCGACCTCGGACCGTCTCCGGGAGCGCCGGGGCGGTTCATGGGCCGCGGGAATGTCTGCCAAAACTTGACGCGCTGATCCGGAGTGAGTATTTGCTCGAATCGAATCCACATAGCCAGCTCGGCCTGCAGGATCGCACTCTCCTGACGCGCGATCTGCGCCCCAAGTTCTTTCACCTTCTCAGGGTTCGTCGGTTCGGCCTTATACTCGGCGATCAGTTCCTCCAGGAGCTTTCGCTCGCCGACGATCTCGCCGATCTTCCGAGCAAGAGCGCCCACCATCTCCGTAGCCTGCGTTCTCTGCTGCTCGTCCAACTGCAGCTCGGCGGCAAGCCGCTGCATCATGGCAGGCGCGGGTGGCCCGAAGAGCCTTGTCGGGCAAGGCGGCGCATCCTGATTCGCTCCGATCCTGTTTTGCTGCGGACCTCTCGGAGCGGTGTTTCCCAGCCGGTTGTCCTGCGCCTGTGCGATCATCACGCATACGAGCGCGAAAACGGCTACCAGCGACAACGCGATGACAATGCTTTTCCTGCTGAACATGCGAATCCCTCCCATCTCTGACGTATTCGTCCTCCGGTGGAGCGAGGACGAGGGTCCCGGCGAGCCGGATCGGCTCACCTGCTCGTAAAGCCTGATACTAGCGCGCCGACTTCTCAGTCGCCTGCTGCCCAGCAACCCACCTGTCCCGCATGGCTTGACCGGCCCGATGGACTATCGCCTGCAGCTTCGCCTGCTGATCCGGGGTCAGTACCCCTCGGAGCGAAATCCAGAAGTCCAACTGGGCCTCGATGATCGCCTTCTCGGCCTGCAGAACGGGTTCAGCCAACGCATCCAGTTCCGCCCTGCCGACCTTCGGATCGCGGAAGGCGGTCGCAAATGCCTTGAGCGCATCGATTCTCTGCTTTCTGACAGGCTTCGTCGTCTCCGTAAACTGCTTGTAGAGCTGTTTGATCTGCTCCTTCTGCTCGTCAGTCAGCGACAATGCGGTCGCCGCTCGCTGCATAACCCTCGGATTCGGCAATGCGATCAGGCCGCGGAGACTGCCCTGCACTGCTGCGCGCTGTTTCACTCGAAGCGCCTGCGCCTCAGACTGCTGTCCGGACTTCCGAGCCCGCTGCATCCTCTCCTTGACGGCCTGCTGCCGGGTAGTGATATTCGGCCGCTCTCTCGCCAGCCGGACCTGAGCCTGCGCAGCGATCCCAAACAGAAATACGCTTGCAGCGACCGCCGCTACCGCCACTTTACCCCTCTTGAACATCTCGCTCACTCTCCTTGAGTCTGTGATCATCGGCGTACCGATGTCGGGAAGGTTTTTGTCCGCACATGTAGACGAGCGTTGCGGCATATTGTTCACTTGCGTCTGCCCATTGCGCACGCTAGAATGGTGGCGAACTCGATTCAAGCTCCCTGGAGGCATACTTGAGAAGGCGCAGACCCGATTTCGAGCAGTTCTTGAAGGTATTGACCCGAACCGGCAGACCCGACCATCTACCGTTTTACGAGCACATCGCCAGCCCTGGGTTCATAGCCCGGCGGACCGGCGTCCCGTTCGACAAGATCGGTGCCGACGACCCCAGTTATTGGCCCGCGTACGTTGACTTCTGGCTCGGGATGGGCTACGACTGCATCCCGATGGAGATCGGACTCAACTGCCCGCTGCCCACCGGACACGGCAAGCTCTCCGAGGGCAGCGAGGCGTGGGTGGTGATCGCCTCCGTGGAAGATTTCGAGACTTATCCCTGGCCCGACACTTCAAATCCGATCGACTTCGGCCCCTTCGAGACGGTGGCGAAACTGCTCCCCGACGGCGCGAGAATCGTCGGCGGAGTCTGCGCCGGCCCGTACGAGTGGGTCTCGCGGATGATGGGCACGATTGGCCTCTCCTATGCAATCGCCGATGACATAGAACTCGTGGACCTGATGTTCGAAAAGATCGGCAGCCTCCATCACAGCGCCGACCGCCAGCTCGCAACGATGGATTGCATCGGAGCGCTCAGGCAGGGCGACGATCTGGGGTTCAAGACCTCGACGTTCCTCAGCCCGGAGTACCTGCGACGCTGGGTTTTCCCTATCTACTCGAAGATGGCCACCGAGGCGCACAACGCCGGCAAGCCGTTTGTCCTTCACTCCTGTGGCAACCTCGCGGAGGTCTACGACGACATCATCGACTGCGGGATCGACGCCAAGCATTCGTTCGAGGACGCGATAATGCCGGTGGCGGAGTTCAAGCGCCAGTACGGACATCAAGTGACAGCGCTTGGCGGACTGGACGTCGATGTGATCTGCCGAAGCTCGGAGGAAGACCTGCGGGCCTACGCTCGGAAGGCGATCGAGGAGTGCTTCGCGGACGGGTTCTGGGCGCTCGGGACGGGAAACTCGCTCACGGACTACATGCCGGTCGAGAACTACCTCGCGGTGCTGGATGAGGGGATGAAGGTCCCGGGCTGACTGAACCTACAAACCTCTTGCCGGTTTGGGATGCCGAATCTCAGGCATGCTACCGCATGCATGACATCTGGGGATTCTCATCGCGGATGCCGCACCGCACTGAAGACAAGCCACGAAATCAGGGACCCCGAGCGCGTTGTAGAAGAAGTCCACCCACAGATCGGCGATCACCCACTCCGGCAAGTCGAGACGCCCCTCCCGATCGAGGGAGAGCAGGTTCATCGCCGTGCGGCAGGTCGCATCGAGAAAGCACCACAGGGCGCCATAGGCTGATGCTGAGCCGAGAGATGGGGCGCTGCCGAACACATCCTCATCGGTCTCGATCCGGGGCTCCCACACCCTTTCGACATACGACTCCGCCTCGGAGGCCTTGAGGTGCCGATATACCTCCTTGCCCAGTTCGCCTGCACCGTCGGAGTTCACCTTGAACCGCAGCCAGATGGAGTCCCGGTACTCGTCGTCCTCCGCCCAGTGCCGAACGAAATGGAAGTAGGCGAACCGCCCGACGAATCGCGCGGTCAGTTCGGGCAAGTGACGCACGATGAAGGAGTTCTCGAGATCCACCCGCCTCTGCGTTCCGTGGACCGTCACAGCTACGGTCAGAACATCCCTCGTGAAAGGATCGGACATCAGGGAAACCCCCGTTTCTATTGCTGCTTCACATGAGTATCGGTTTGATGGGCGCGGGAGGCGGTCATGTTACCAGCCGGATAGCGCCTTCCGCCCGAGGCTCAGGATATCGTCAACTTGCGCCTTCGACTCGAATCCGATGACGACGGCGTCGACGCAGTCGAGACCGAGGACGTAGCGAAGCGACTGCTCCCTCTGATCGGCGATCTTGCCCTCGCCAAGAATCTTGATTCCCGTGACACCTTTGCCCGCCTCGTGCAGTCTCTTCAGCACGGGCACAACCTGGTCCGTCGGCGCGTCCATCTTCACACCGAGCGGATTGATTCGGCAGAGCGCAAAGTCCACCCACGGATCCTCGGCCGCCTGCTTCATCACGTCCAAACTGTGGAGCGAGATGCCGTGCGCCCGGATGCGCTTCTTCTGCTTCGCCTCCTCCAGGACGTCCATCATCTGCCCGAGATCAGCCTGCCAGTTGGTGTCATCAATGCAGTGGAGGAGCAGAACGTCAATATAGTCGGTATTCAGCTCCTGCAGGAAGCGATCGAGCGCGGCCTGAGCGTCCTTGGAGGTGCGGAACCATACCTTGCTCTCGAGCACATACCGATCGCGAGGGATACCCTTCAGAGAGGCTCGGAGATAGGGATGGCTGCCGTAGATGTCGGCGCAGTCGAAGTAGTTGACGCCCTGGTCGAAGGCATGGCGGATCATGCGAGCAAACTCGACCGTGCCTAGACGAGTCTGGTTCGACTGCTTGTTCCACCCGACGGTCCCGGTGCCGAACCCCAGATAGGAAACCTCAATGCCCGTGCGGCCGAGCTTAACCCTGTCGGTGAGCGACTTGATCTTCGGGACGGATGCGGCGGACAGATCGCTGGCGGAGAGAGCCGCGCCCGCAGCGAGCGATCCAGCAATGAACTGACGTCTGGTGAGTTTCGGTGACATACGATGCTCCTGGAGAACCTAATGGGACCCATGGGACGCCTGGGACCTATGGGATCTTGAACCTAACTATACTGACGACGGCATTCGCGCCGGGTTTCAGGTTCTTCATCACCACCGCAATTCTGCCTCGAGAGGTGTCGGCTGCGGAGATCGGCACTTCGACCCACTTGCCGGTCTGGAAGCCCTCATATTCGCCGATCATCCTGCCCGCCACAGACACCGATTGTCTGCGCCCGCCCTGGAAGTTGTCACCGTCGAGGATATAGAGGCGCAGTGTGCCCGAAACCCGCTTCGGACAGGTGATATCGAACTCAAGCGACTCCGGATCGGCCCAGCAGTGCTTGATATCGCTCGTCCAGGGACTGCCCTCAAAGCTGTAACCTCTGCGGAAGATGAAATCCCATCCGTCGGCCAGGTACTGGTCCTCGCCGTTCATCTTCCCGCACATCAGCACGAGAGTCTCGCCGTCCTCGTGACCGCCTTGCGTCTCGGCCAGACCAGACGGCCTGCGATTTCGGGCAATCGGGAGCGACCGGAATGACTTGTGCGGCTCGGTCTGATACCAGTAGGCGACACTGGAGAACTCGAGCGGGTTCTCGGGCTTCGAGAACACCTCACGGAACATCGGATGCTCGTTCTTGCCAAACCCCACGGTCATCGCCAACGACTTCTTGAACGTGATGCGGTCGTTGAGCGTGAACCGGTACGCCGCCGCTCCATTGTAGTAGGGCTGATAGCCGGTGTATTGGAAGCCGTTAGCCTGTTCCGGAAATCCCCAACTGAAGCCGAACGAGTCCTCGATGCCCTGCCACTCGATCGACGGCTCAGTCTCGCCATCCACGTAGAACTTGACGTTCTCATCGACGGGGTACCAGATCGCGGGGTTCGCGGGAGCACGGACGGTGCAGTTCCAGCCGATGAACTGTCCCCTGCCCCGCATCTCGGCCGCCTTGTAGTCCTCGCTGCCGAGGAGAAGCGACTCTTGCCGCCAGGTGGCGTGGAAGTATGCGGCATCGGCTGGGAGCGACTTGATTGTGCGGTAGATAACATAGCTGTAGCATGGATTGGCACTCCACGAGCCACTCGGATAGCGAGCATTGTCCATCTCGACCTCGACTCGCGCCGACTTAGCGAACGGCATCGGGAAGTAGCAGTTCCATCCCCGCTTCTTGTTCGTCAGGACGGTCTCCACTCGGTCCAGAGCGCCGTTCGGGTCGCAGAAGAAATCAACAAGCGGCGACTCGACGCTCGGGATTCTCTCGCCGTCCCAGTAGATGCGAAGGATGGTGTCGCGGTTGAGGCGCATGGCCTGCGGGAGAGCAAAGTGGATCATGGTGATGATCCCTGGGCCCTTCACGTCGGCGATGACAACCTTTGTCTTGCCCTCGCCGAACTGCATCTCCTTGGGGTTTTCGCCCCAGAGCGCGTTGGCCTGCTTCGTCTCACCGTCCTGGAGGCGATACAGCGAATCCAGATGCGGCACGAGGCCGGGTGCCTGCGCCCACACCAACGTCAGGGAGAATATGCACAGGGCGGTGAGCAAAGCGGTTCGCATAGCTCAATCCTTGGAGTGAAAGGACGAGTGAGACCGTCTCTAGAGGTCGCACTCACGGGCGATTGATGAAGAACGCTGATGCCTGAAGCGCGGTGAAGATCAGCGCAAGGATAACGAGTGTCACCACGTTTCCGGTCTGCATAACACGTTGGTCCTCCGAATCCTTCGGCGAGAACAACGCCACCAACAGGATCACCATCTGGAAGCCGGGAAACATGGCGAACACCACTGACTTCGGCACGGTGTTGTAGGGTTGCGCCGAGCCGGTCCAGCCGGACGGAATCTCCTGCGGCAGTCGCGGATAGACGATGAAGGCCATGATGAACTGCGCCAGCAGTCCGAGCACGATCACCCACACGGCGATCCGGTAGCCGACGCGAGTCGCCACCGGCTCCGTCGCGACTGCCGATTCCGTGTTGCCCCCACCGTTCTTCTTCTTTGCCATTCTGTACTCCCCGCGGACGGCCAGTGGTAGGCCGGTTGCTTGCAGGCCGGTTGACTATGGACTCCCTTTTCCACTACTATGATTTGTGGTGGCGATCGCGCATAGTCAACGCCGGCCAGAACTCGAACAGCGCGATTATAACACAGTTCCGGCCTCACCGCGCAAGTGGCACGGATAGAAACGGAAGTGCAAGTGTATCGGGTAGCCGCATTCGACCTTGACGGGACTCTGCTGAGGAGCGACAGCACGCTATCGGGCAGGACGCTGAAGGCGCTGCAAGCATGCCACTCCCACGGTATGAGACTCGTGATCGCGACCGGTCGATCGCCGAAGACCGCAGCCCTGGTGATTCCTGACGGCTTCACCCCGTCATGCTGGGTGTGCTATAACGGCGCTGAGATATGGAACGGCGGAGGACGGATCGCGCAGAACGCGATGGACGTCGAAACCGCGAAGGAGATCGTGAGCGTCGTGCGGTCGCTTTGTCCTCAGGTACGCCTCTACGCTGGGATTGACGACGTCCTCTACACTGAGGCTGAGAGAGACCCTGCGATCTTCACGCAGGTCGGCGACCTGCACAGTGTTATCGACCGCCCGGTCGCCAAAATCGCCTTCGACAAGGTGCAGACGATCGACGAGGACTTGCTCAGGCGGCATCTCCCCCGCTCATGCCGATTCATCATCACTTGCGGCAATCGCCTCGGTGAGATCATGACCCCAACTGCGACGAAGGCGTGGGGCGTGAGCACCGCTGCGCGCAACTGGGATCTGGGTATCCGCGACGCAATCGCATTCGGCGATGAGACGAACGACGTGGAGATGATCTTCGAGAGCGGCCTCGGCGTGGCGATGGCAAACGCGCATCCCGAAGTGAAGGAGGCGGCCGACCACATCACTGCCTCAAACGACGAGGATGGTGTGGCGCAGGTGCTCGAAGGTCTTCTCACGGGAGAGGTGACCACCAAGAACCGGCCAGTCGGACATGACCGGCATGTCCAGGCGGAAGCAGGAGGCAACAGATGACACCGCATATCGAGAAGGACGCGGTCGTCCTCTTCCAGGGCGACAGCATCACCGACGCAGGGCGGAACCGCGAGGACCCGAACGACCTCGGACGGGGCTACGCGCTCTTCACTGCCGCATGGTTTCGCGCGAACCACCCCGAGTTGAACGTGAAGTTCCTCAACCGCGGGATCGGCGGCAACACTATACGCGACCTCGACGCCCGCTGGGAGGCCGACTGCATCGAACTGAAGCCGACGTGGCTATCGGTGCTCGTGGGCATCAACGACGCGGCCGGGCGATATCATCATGACCGCGTCATCAGTATCGAGGAGTTCGAGGGCACTTACCGCCGCCTCCTTCAGAAAGCGGTGGACACGTCCCTCAAGGGCATCGTCCTGATCGAGCCGTTCGTACTGCCGACGGATCCGAGCCGCGTTCAATGGCGCGAGGATCTCGACCCGAAGATCGAGGCCGTCAGGCGACTCGCCAGGGATTTCGAGGCGCCGCTGATCCCAACGGACGGGCTTTTCGCGCAGGTATCAGCCCGAACATCGCTGGAGTACTGGATGCCGGACGGCGTCCACCCCACCCCGGCGGGGCACGCACTGATGGCTCAGGCATGGCTCAGAGCGGTTGGAGCCTTCTGAGGAGTACGGACGAGAGTGTTACGCGCGATAATCTTCGATCTTGACGGTACGCTGGGCAACACGTTGCCCGTCGTTTTCGCCGCCCTGAACGCCGTATTCAGGCGGCACCTTGGCCGCACTTTCACCGATGAAGAAATCACCCGGATGTTCGGCCCTAACGAGCAGGGAATCATTCAGCGACTGGTGCCAAGTGATCACGCGGCCGCGTACGCGGAGTTCCTGGAGGAATACGACTCCGCGCACAGTTCTTGCACCGCACCGCTACCCGGTATTCCCGAGGCTCTAGCGGCTCTTCGGGATCGCGGCGTGATGCTCGGCATTGTGACGGGCAAGGGTCCGGAGAGCGCCGATATATCTCTGCGCCACCTGGGGATCGGTGGTCTATTCGATGCCGTACGGGCAGGGTCGGTCCACGGAGACCGCAAACCGGGAATCATCCTGGAAATGCTGCACGAATGGGGCCTCAGACCGGACCAAGCGGCATACGTTGGCGACTCGGTATCCGACATCGAGTCCGCCCGCGCAGCTGGGGTGACAGCCCTGGCGGCGGCATGGGCAGCCACCGCGGACACAGACAGGCTGCGCGCCTGCAATCCGGATGAATTGTTCGTCTCGGTCCCTGAGTTGATGGAGTGGGTTCTCGGACGCCTCGGAGATACCTGACTTCTCCGGAATCGCGATAGGAACGCAGGAGGTACAACGTGACACTCATCGAGGACGATGCCGTAGTCTTGTTTCAGGGCGATAGTATAACCGACGCCGGACGTGGACGCGGGAATGACCCGAGCCTGGGTACAGGCTATCCGAACATGATTGCAGCCTGGTTCAACGCCACCCACCCTGAGAAGAACGTGCGGTTTCTCAACCGGGGGATCAGCGGCAATCGAGTGACGGACCTAGAAGCGCGCTGGAAAGCCGACTGTCTCGACCTGAAGCCGACCTGGCTCTCAATCCTGATCGGGATCAACGATGTATGGCGGAGGTATGACAGCAGCGACCCGACTTCAGTCGAGGAGTATGAGGACGGCTACCGGCGCATCCTGACCCGTGTCAAGGAGGATACCGCAAACCCGCGGCTCATCGTACTGGAGCCGTTCGTGCTGCCTACGCCGCCCGACCGAATGGCTTGGCGGGAAGACCTCGACCCGAAGATTCAGGCTGCGAGGAGCCTCGCACGGGAGTTCGATGCGATCTACGTCCCGCTCGACGGCATCTTCGCGGCGGCATCGGTCGCCCAGCCGCCCGCCTTCTGGGCCGGCGACGGGGTCCACCCCACCCAACCCGGCCACGCGCTCATCGCCCGCAAGTGGCTCGAAGCGGTCAAGGCTCTCTGACGTGTACGATGGATTCTGCGGCAGTGACATTGCATTCTGCGAGCATCTGCCTGGTGCAAGTCGCCAACTGTGAAAACTTCGTCACACCTCGCCTTTTGGCACGAATCGTGCATATCTGCCAGATGTGGGCGCTTTTCTGGCCACACGTACCCACCGCTGACCCCAAGGAGGCCACGGACGTGAAAGCTCAACACGCACTCATCCTATTCATTCTCCTCCTCTTGCTCTGCGCCACGTCCGCGTCCGCTCTGCAGTACAGCATCGTGGATCTGGGAGAGATCAGGCCGCGGGACATCAACGACGCCGGGATCATCGCCGGATTCGATATGTTCGGACTCGCCACCTGGGATTACCGTACGATGCAGCGAACCGCCATACACGATGGCTTCGCGGGGTACCACGCGCGCATCAACGAGCAGAATCATGTCGTCGCCTCCGAGGGCGTCTGGACTCCCGGATTCCATGCGGTCAGCGGCGGAGTGGGCATCAACGATCTGAGCCAAGTCGTTGGCGCCACAGACGGCTATGAACAAGCCTTTCTCTGGGGAAATGGAACCACAACCTATCTACCCAGCCTGACGGGAGGACGGTGGAACTTCGCCGTTGACATCAGCAACTCAGGCCTGATCGTTGGCGGATCGGAGCACGCGGCCGTAACGTGGCAGAATGGGACTATCACTCCCCTGCCGGTGCCTGAAGGAGTGCTTGCGTCGAGCGCCATCGCTGTCAGCGACAATGGCATCATCGCGGGTTTCGGCAACCGTCTGTACCCCCACGAGGAACACATGTTGGTCTGGATAGACGGAATCGTTCATGATGCGGAAGCCTCGATCGGCAGCGGACTGAGTTCGCCTACTCGCGCCACGGATGTCAACAACAGCGGCGCGGTCGTCGGCTCGACCCCTCTCGAGGATCTAGACGCGGTGACGGATGCCCGGATTTGGATGGTGTCCACCGGCCTGTTAAGCCTGAACACGCTCATTCCCCAGGGCATCGGCTGGAGTCTGAACGAAGCTCATGCCATAAACAACCATGGACAGATCGTCGGGACAGGAATAATCGACAACCATCGGCACGGCTTCTTGCTCAACCCGGTCCCGGAGCCGTCGAGTGTCCTTGCGCTGGGGAGCGGGCTGCTCGCGCTGGGCGGGCTCATCCGACGGCGGCGGCGGTAGATTTTCAAGCACCCAACACCGTCAGCCCTGAGTGCTCGCTCCGGCGAGTGTATCGAAGGGCGGTGGCAGGCTGTCATCCTGAGCCTCGGCCGTCATCCTGAACTTGATTCAGGACGCACACTGGATGCCGAATCAAGTTCGGCATGACGGCGCTGCCACCGTCCTTCGATACACGTCCCAGAGGACGAACTCAGGACTAACGGGGTCCGGGCTCAGGGCGGCCAAAAACAAGGGGACGGCATCTCTGCCGCCCCCTCTTTCTACTTTCGACTTTCCACTTTCGACTGAGCTACACCCAGCCGCGTAGCTTCATGGCTTCCGCCACACGCTGAATCGCCACCATGTAGGCCGCGATGCGCATATCCACCTTGTGCTCAAGGCTCATCGCCAGCACGTCGTGGAACGCCCTCGTCATCTTCTTGTCGAGCTTCTCGTGAACCTCGCTCTCCTCCCAGTAGAAGGAGTGGAGGTTCTGCACCCACTCGAAGTAGGACACAGTCACGCCGCCCGCGTTGCAGAGGAAGTCCGGGATGAAGAACACCCCCTTCTTGTGCAGCAACGCGTCGGCTTCCGGCGTCTGAGGACCATTTGCCAGCTCGGCGGAGATCTTCGCTTTGATCCTCGACGCATTCTCATCCGTGATCACGTTCTCGAGCGCCGACGGGAACAGTACATCCACGTCGAGTTCGAGGACCGCCTCGTTCGATATCGGCTTTGACCCCTTGAACCCAACTACCGAACCGGTGGAGTTCTTGTGCGCCAATACATCGTCGGCGTCAAGACCGGCCTCGTTCATGATACCGCCGCGCGAGTCGGTCACTGCGATGACCTTTGTGCCGAACAGCTCAGCCACAAGCTTGGCGGCATAGTAGCCCGCGTTGCCGTAGCCCTGAACAGCCGCTGTCGCCTTGGCGAGATTGACGCCGAGGTATTTGGCGGCCTCGCGAACGGTGTACATACCGCCGCGAGCAGTCGCATCGCCACGGCCCGCTGATCCGCCGAGCGGAATGGGCTTGCCGGTGATGACGCCCGGTGAGTAGTACCCACGCTGCTTGCTGAACTCGTCCATCATCCAGGCCATCGTCTGCGGGTTAGTGTATACATCCGGCGCGGGGATATCCTTCTCCGGGCCGATGATTCGGCCGACCTGGCCGATGTATGCGCGGCTGAGTCTCTCGAGCTCTCCATCGGACATCTCTTTCGGGTTGCAGATGACTCCGCCTTTGCCACCGCCGAGCGGAATATCCACGACGGCGCACTTCCACGTCATCCACGCGGCAAGCGCGCGCACGGTGTCTATCGTCTCATCGGGATGAAATCTGATGCCGCCCTTGTTCGGGCCGCGAGCATCGTTGTACTGAACGCGGAATCCCTTGAAGACCTTAACCCTCCCGTCGTCCATCTTGACGGGTAGAGACACGTGCATTTCGCGCATCGGCTCGCGCAGAACCGCGTGTATTCCGGGATCCAGGTTGAGCTTGGCGGCCGCAGCGTCGAGCTGAGCCTGTGCGATCTCGAATGGGTTGGTCGTAGCCATAAAATCCTCCTGATAGCAGTGATTTGCTGAACCTCAGGCAGGCCATTCTGCTGAAGCATCTTCTTCGACACCCGAGCGCGTCGCTATTGACGAGTGAGCGCACCTGCGCGACTCAGGGCAAGCAAAAGCCCCCTCGATATGATGCGCCGGTACGCGCGATATCGAAGGGGCTGCGATGCCCAGGCTGAGAACGTGCCTCTTCGCACATTGGCCCGCAGTCGCCGCAGGACATCCTGAGTATAGTCAATTGGAGTCCTGCGGTCAAGCGGTCCGACGCAGCGCATGTCAGAGAGCATTGACACACACCCCGCCATCGTGGTATAAGTCGGCAAGAGAACTCGACCCCGGCCGTTCCAGTGAAGGAATGCGTCGGGCATCAGCGATGCAACAGGACATCACAGTGGATGTAGATCGTGCCGTAGAAGGCATCTCTGCATCCATTTTTGTTTGTCTGAGAGGAGAGGTTCATGAAAGACAAAGAGTACATTCTGAAGACCGCACGAGACAACAAGGTCAGGTTCATCCGAATGTGGTTTACCGACGTTCTCGGCTTTCTGAAGAGCTTCGCCATCACCGCCGGCGAGCTAGAGAAGGCGCTGGACGAGGGCATGGGCTTCGATGGATCGTCCATCCAGGGTTTCGCACGTATTGACGAGAGCGACATGATCGCGATGCCGGATGTTTCCACCTTCCAGCTTCTGCCCTGGAGGTCGAAAGGAGAGGCTGCGGTAGCGCGCATCTTCTGCGATGTCGTCCAGCCGAACGGCGACCCCTACGAGGGTGATCCTCGCTACGTTCTGAAGAGGATACTCAAGACAGCGGCCGAGATGGGCTACACCTACTACGTCGGTCCGGAACTGGAGTACTTCTACTTCAAGAGCAGCAAGGGCGAGCCCGAAGGATTGGACGAAGGCGGATACTTCGACCTGACCCCCATGGACCTGGCCAGCGACCTTCGCCGGGACACTGTCATGATGCTCGAGGACATGGGAATCGAGGTCGAGTACAGCCACCACGAGGTTGCGCCCAGCCAGCATGAGATTGACCTGCGGTATACCGACGCGCTGACGATGGCCGACAACGCCATGACCTACCGCCTGGTGGTCAAGGAAGTGGCGCTCAAGTACGGGTACTACGCAACGTTCATGCCGAAGCCGGTCTTCGGCGAGAACGGAAGCGGGATGCACGTTCATCAGTCACTCTTCGAAGGCACGCGCAACGCCTTCTTCGACAAGAAGGACAAGTACCACCTCTCGAAGGTCGGAAAGCACTACATCGCAGGCCTGCTGAAGCACGCTCCAGAGATAACCCTGGTCACGAATCAATGGGTGAACTCGTACAAGCGCCTGGTCCCAGGGTACGAGGCACCGGTCTACGTCTCCTGGGCTCTCAGAAACCGCTCGGACCTGATCCGAGTTCCAGAATACAAGCCGGGCAAGGAGACCGCGACTCGGATCGAGTATCGGTCTCCCGATCCTGCCTGCAACCCATATCTCGCGTTTGCGGTGATGCTCGCGGCCGGATTGGAGGGCATCAGGAACAAGTGGGAAGTGCCAGAACCCGTCGAGCAGAACGTCTACGAAATGGGCGAAGAGGAGCGCAAGGCACGTGGGATCAACACACTGCCTGAGAACCTGCACGACGCCATTCTGCTTGCGGAGAAGAGCAACCTGCTTCGCGAAGCCCTTGGCGAGCACGTGTTCGGCAAGCTGATCGAGAACAAGAAGCGCGAATGGGATCGGTTCAAGGCTCAGGTCACCAAGTTCGAGTTGGACGAGTACCTGCCGGTGCTGTGAGGGAGGAGGAGTCAGGAGTCAGAACGGGAGTTCCGCTCTCTTCTGACTCCTGACTCCTGGATATGTATGAGAGGCATCCTCATCATAACCGAAGAGCAGCGGGAGATGGCGTCCGTCGCGAGCGCACTGATCCGTGCCGGACACACGACGGAGACCTGCGCATCCAATGACGACGCCATCCTCGAAATACTCGAACGCCTCACGCCCGAGATTGTGATCCTGGACGGTTCGACCACAGATCGGCAACCGAGTGAGATACGCAAACTCCTCGCAACAGAGTGCAATCTGCAGGAAGTCCTCCTAGTTTTCGTTACCACCGAGGACAGCGCCTCCAAGATCGAACTGAGCGGAATTGACGACTTTCTGATCGCACCCTACACGCCGGGCCACGTCGTCGCGCGTATCCGACTGATCCTGTGGCGGACAAAGAACATTGACGGCGACCAAGCAGTCAAGGTCGGACGCCTGGTGATTGACCTCGGGAACTACGAGATAACGCTCGACGGCGTACCGATCGAGATGACCTTCAAAGAATATGAACTGCTCAAGTTCCTCGCCACTCATCAAGGTCGGGTCTTCACCCGTGAGGCCCTTTTGGACCACGTCTGGGGCTATGATTACTACGGCGGCACGCGCACGGTGGACGTCCACGTCCGGCGGATTCGCTCCAAGCTCGGCACAGAGAGCGAGAACCTGATCGAGACGGTTCGGAATGTGGGATACCGCTTCGCCGGGTGAAACACACACTTAACCTCAGCGTAATATACCCGAAACATCCCCTCGGTATGATGGCGTTACCACATCAAGGAAGGGAGATGCTCGAGTCATGAAAGCGAGAGAGAAGGTACTCAAGGAGGCAAGAGACAGAGGAGTCGAGTTCATCAGACTGTGGTTCACCGATGTACTGGGCCAGCTGAAGAGCTTTGCCATAACATCAGACGAACTCGAAGGCGCCCTGACCGAGGGGATGGGCTTCGACGGCTCGTCTATCACAGGATATCAGGACATCCAGGAAAGCGACATGATCGCGATGCCCGATCCTGAGACGTTCTGCATGCTGCCATGGAGGCCTCAGGAGAAGGGTGTCGCCAGGATGTTCTGCGATATCCTCGAACCAGACGGAAAGCCCTACGAAGGCGATCCGCGCTACATCCTGCGCAGAGCCTTGAAGGAAGCCGACGATAAGGGCTTCAAGATGTTTGTGGGCCCTGAGTTGGAGTACTTCTACCTCAAGAACTCCGAATCTACCGAGATTCTGGATCACGGCGGCTACTTCGATCTGACGCCCCTGGATGTCGCCACAAGCTTGCGCCGGGAGACGATCTTGACGCTTCAGGAGATGGGCATCACCGTGGAGTACAGCCACCATGAGGTTGCACCGAGTCAGCACGAGATTGACCTGCGCTACGCGGATGCTCTGACCATGGCCGACAATGCCATGACCTACCGGCTCGTCGTGAAGGAGATCGCGCAGAAGAACGGCGTCTACGCGACTTTCATGCCTAAGCCGATCTTCGGGCAGAACGGCAGCGGCATGCACACTCATCAGTCACTTTTCAAGAACGGCCATAATGCCTTCTTCAATGCGAGCGATCCCTACAGCCTGTCGGACACGGCGAAGTACTACATCGCAGGCATGCTGAAGCACTCGAAGGAGATGTCGTCCATCCTGGCCCAGTGGGTCAACAGCTACAAGCGGCTGGTCCCCGGATACGAGGCGCCGGTGTACATAGCGTGGTCGCAGAGAAACCGCTCGGCTCTGGTACGCGTCCCGCATTACAAGCCCGGCAAGGAGAACGCGACCCGCGCCGAACTGAGATGCCCGGACCCCGCGTGCAACCCATACCTCGCTTTCGCAGTAATGCTGAAGGCCGGGTTGAGAGGCATCGAGGAGAAGTACGAGTTGCCCGAGCCGATGGAGAAGAACCTGTACCACCTGAGCGACTCAGAGAGGAAAGACCTCGGCATCGAGAGCCTGCCTTCCAGCCTCGGTGAAGCGATCGCCTGCACTGAGGGAAGCGAACTGGTCCGCGAGACGCTCGGCGACCACGCGTTCGAGCGTTTCATAGAGGTCAAGAAGTGGGAATGGGATGACTTCCGGATCCAAGTCACCGGATACGAACTGGGCAGGTACTTGCCGGTGCTCTAGCGCAGGTGACAAAAGGGCCTGGCGCCTCCAAACCCGATGCGCCAGGCCCATTCAGCATCGCCTATTGAGGAGCTACTTCTTCTTATCCGCCCCAGCCAGTTCCGCGCGCTTACGATCCTTGTAGGCTTCCTTCTTGCGTTTCCAGGATTTCATCAGATCTCTGTTCCTCAACCGCATCTGCGTGTACACCTCCGAGGTCGTTAATAGCGCAGTTTGTTCCACGTTCTCTCTCTTTTGTTCGGCCAAGACCACAAGGATTCCTGCGGGCCGCCGATGGTATGGCGATTTTTTTGTTGCATATTTGGGAGATACCGGGTATAATGCAGTCTGGCAAGAGGCGAGGGCCCCCGTGTGTGCTTCCTGCGATGCTCTTCTCTGAGGATAAGTTCGCTCGCGAGAATGCCCTGTGGCAACGCGCCCTGCTAGAAAACGTCGGGATTCAGATCCCGGAGAGGAGTACAAGTTGGCGAATAAGTCACTGTACGTCGGCAATCTGTCATACAGCACCACCGAGGAGGAGCTCAAGGAGCTTTTCGACGCGTGGGGACCGGTCGCGGAGGCACGAATAGTGCAGGGCCGCGGATTCGGTTTCGTGGACATTCCTGAGGAGAACGCTCAGGAGGCCATTGACGCGACCACCGGCAAGGAGTTCATGGGTCGCACGTTGACCGTGAACGAGGCTCGCCCGCGCGAGAGCGGCGGTGGCGGCGGTCGCGGCGGTTACGGCGGTGGCGGCGGCGGTCGCGGCGGTCGCGGTGGCGGCGGCTACGGCGGCGGCGGCGGCTACGGCGGTGGCGGCGGCGGTCGCTGGTAGTTTCCTGCCATACACAGACAAAAAGGGAGACCGGACGGTCTCCCTTTTTTTGCGTCTGACAACTTGACTATCCCCAGTCATATAGTGCACAATACGCGTGATGATCGGCTTACCGTTCAGCTTGAGCGACACCCAGGCCACCCTGATCGCCGGCGCGGTCGCACTGGCTTTATCTTCGGTCCTCCTCTGGCACTATCTGCGCTCCAAGAGGCTACTGGACGAGATGTGGGCGGTCGACACCTACGAAGCGCGCGAGCTCCGCAGGATGTGCAGCGGAGGTTTCCGCGCGATCGTCGAGATTCAGGGTGAGATCACCTGCGAGAACCCAGTGACCGCTCCGGCCTCTACATTCCCCTGCTGCTGGTGCCGCACAATCGTCGAGCGCGAAGAGACCAGGGTGGAGAGGACGAGGCAGGGCGTCCCCACGAGAAACGTCTGGGTAAAGGCGTACGACCGGACTATCTTCGCTCTCTTCAAGGTCAATGACGGGACCGGCTACGTCCTGGTCAATCCTATGGAAGCCAACATCGAGACCGAGAAGCCCTATCAGCTTGTCACCTGCGAGCGCGAGCCTTGGTTCGAGGGCGTCGGCTGGTCGCACACGGGGCGGTACCGTATCACTGAGACGATCCTGGCACCCACCGGTTATGTCTACGTGCTGGGGCAGGCATCCTGCGCTCAGGACGGCACGAACCCCGAGGTGATGATCCACCGTCCGGACGAGGGATACATCAACCCGAAGCACAGGGTATTCATGATCAGCCGAAGGACTGAGAAGCAGATCGCGGAATCGCACGAACTGTCTCTACAGATTTGCTTCTGGGGCTCGGCGGTCGGCTTCGTTTTCGCGGCGTATTGTCTGCTCAGCGTGCTCAATATCGCTCCGTGAACTGCTTTGCACGCACTCTCCCCTTGTGGTAGAATGGCCCGATGCGGGGACAGGTTCGCGGTCGGCGACCGGGGGGCTACCCTCGCACTATCCGGGCGTTCAATTCTTTGGGTACTCCACTCGAGTACGATTGCGATCAGGAGTACGAGTATGAGCAAGATACGATCCGTACTGGCTACCGACTGCGGAAGCACCACCACCAAGGCTATTCTCATCGAGAAGCAGGGCGAGGAGTACCGCCTGGTCGTGCGCGGCGAGGCTCCCACGACGGTAGAGGCGCCTTTCGACGACGTCACGGTCGGCGTGGTCAATGCCACCCGGGAGGTCGAGGAACTCGCAGGCCGTCCTATCCTGAAGCCGGACGGATGCGGCGTCAATACCTCCCCGGAAGGCAACTCCGGCGTAGATATCTATCTCTCGACGTCCAGCGCGGGAGGCGGACTTCAGATGACCGTCGCGGGCGTCGTGAAGACGATGAGCGCGGAGAGCGCCGAACGGGCGGCCCTGGGAGCGGGGGCCATCATTATAGACGTCGTGGCGGTTGACGACGGCCGCAAGGAATACGAGAAGGTCCAGCGCATCCGTGAGCTTCGCCCCGACATGATCCTGATGTCGGGCGGCACGGACGGCGGGACAGTGACCCACCTCGTCGAGATCGGCGAGATGCTTCTATCGGCCGATCCACGGCCGAGGCTCGGCGTCGGCCTGAAGCTGCCGGTCATCTACGCCGGCAACAGAGAGGCTGCGGACGCGGTCGGCGACATAATCAGCGCCAAGGTTGACCTGAAGATCGTTGACAACCTTCGTCCGGCGCTCGACCGCGAGAACCTCGGCCCGGCTCGCGAGGCGATACACGAGTTGTTCCTCCAACACGTCATGCAGCAGGCACCCGGGTACGGCAAGCTGATGACGTGGACGAGCGCAGGCATCATGTCCACCCCAAACGCCGTCGGCAAGATCATCCAGACGATAGCCGATCTCGAGAAGATCAACGTGCTGGCGGTTGACATCGGCGGCGCGACTACCGACGTCTTCTCCGTCTTTGGAGGAGTCTTCACCCGCACGGTGAGCGCAAACCTGGGTATGAGCTACTCGATCTGCAACGTCCTGGCAGAGGCGAAGATTGACAACATCGTACGCTGGATACCTTTTGAAGCCGAAGAGGGGTACGTTCGCAACCAGCTTCGAAACAAGATGATCCGCCCCACAACGATCCCTCAGACTCTGAAGGACCTCTACATCGAGCATGCGGTCGCCCGCGAGGCGCTCAGGCTCGCATTCGAGCACCACAAGTCGCTTGCCCGCGAGCTGAAGGGAGTCCAGCAGGACAGGCTCATTGACCAGGCGCTCAGCCAGGAGGCGACGGGCAAGACGCTCGTTGACCTGATGGGCCTGAACATGATCGTCGGCAGTGGGGGTGTGCTGAGCCACGCGCCGATGAGAGAGCAGAGCGCCTTGATGATGCTCGACGCGTACCAGCCCGAGGGAGTGACGATGCTGGCGGTGGACTCGATCTTCATGATGCCTCAGTTGGGTGTTCTTTCTGAGCACATGCCAGACGCGGCGCTCCAGGTCTTCGAGCGCGACTGCCTGATCAAGCTCGGGACGGCGATCGCGCCGGTCGGTGCGTGTAAAGAAGGTGGTCCGGGCTGCACGATCCGCATGGACGGCTCGGACATCGAGATCCCTGCGGGGACGATCCGTGTCTTCCCGCTTGGAGTGGGTGAGAAAAGGGAGATCGAGGTTCTGCCCAACCGATCGTGCGATCTCGGGATCGGGCGCGGAAAGCCGCACAAGTTCGAGGTCGAGGGCGGAGTCGTCGGCCTGATCGTTGATGCCCGCGGACGACCACTACAGCTTCCGTCCGATCCGAAGGAGAGGGTCAGGAAGCTCAGTGACTGGTACGGTGCCTTCGGGCTACCGATGATGGAGTAGCAGGAAATGGCGACAGCGTATACGCCGGGGCTGAAGGTCAGTTCGCGGACAACCATCCGGAAGACAAGACGACTGCCTCTCAAAGGGGAAGTCGTTGCACAGATCGGCGAGACAGTCCAACCCGATGCCGTCGTAGCGCGGACCGAGCTGCCGGGGATCATGCAGACGCTTCGCGTCGCGGAGTTCCTGGGCCTCGAACCGGGCGACGTGGCCAAGGTGTTGAGGATCAACGAGGGAGACTACGTCGAGGCCGGCCAAGTGATAGCGGAGAGCAGGTCATTCTTCGGCCTCATGAAGAACGACCTGAAGTCCCCGATCTCGGGGACCGTCGAACTGATATCTCCGGTCTCGGGTCACGTCGGGGTGCGGCACAAGCCGATGCCCGTGGAGGTGACTGCCTACATCCCAGGTCAGATCGTCGAGACGATCCCCGAGGAGGGCGTGGTCATAGAGGCCACCGGCGCGCTGATCCAGGGCATCTTCGGGGTCGGCGGTGAGAAGATCGGCGAGATCCAGGTCATCGTCGAGAGCCCCGATCGGATCGTCGACGCCGATCAGATCACCGAGCAAATGGCGGGCAAGATCGTCGTGACCGGCGCGAATATCACCGGCGCAGGACTGAAGAAGGCGTCGAGCATCGGAGTCGCGGGCGTGGTGACCGGCGGGATCATTGACCTTGATCTGATCGACTTCCTCGGCTACGACATCGGGGTGGCGATCACCGGCCAGGAGAACATCCCGACGACGCTCATCGTCACAGAGGGGTTCGGCGTGATGACGATGGCGCACCGGACGTTCGACCTCCTGAAGTCGCTGGAAGGACGGCAGGCCTCGATCAACGGCGCGACCCAGATTCGCGCGGGCGTCATCCGCCCCGAGATCATAGTCCCAGCGACCTCCGAGGCCGAGAATGCGCCTGCCGACGCCGAGCAGACCCTCGACATCGGCACAAGACTCCGCGTCATCCGCGAGCCCTACTTCGGCATCCTCGGGCACGTGACCGCGCTCCCCCAGGAGTTGATCGTCATCGAGTCCGGTGCGAAGGTCCGCACCCTCGAGGCCAAGCTCGACGACGGCCGGACGGTGACTGTCCCCCGAGCGAATGTGGAGATCATCCAGGAGTAGGCGCGGCATCTGGGGATTCCGAGCACTCGGCATACGCGTGCGACATGAGGCTACGGCTTCCACTCCACTGTCTTCCCGCCGACGACACGGGTGAGGAGCGGTTGGCCGTCCTTGACGCGGACGAGCGCGAACCGGCCGTCCGTCGTGAGCGGACTCCCCTGCTCCGCCTGGCCGACGTAGATCCAGTCGGTCAACCCGTCGTGTATCACCTTCACGAGCCCGTGCTCCACGTCGCAGACCACATAGAGCTTCCCATCGTACGGGTAGAGCACCGAGGTAAACTCAGCCGACTTCCCCGTCTTCCGCGAGATGATCAGCGGGACCCTGTGGTTCGTCGTCTCGGCGGGACACTTCGCGGAGGCGACGGTGTACGTCCCCTGGTCGAGCATGAAGAGCCCGAGCCCCTGCCCGCCGAGGTCCCATCTGGCCTGCCACTTGCCGTCCGCCGAGTGTGTCCTGACCGAGTCCACGAAGGCGTATTCCGGCGCGTCGGACGTATCGGATGGGATGAGCCCCATGCGCAGGTCGCCCTCGGAGCGGAGGAGCCAGTCATAGGTATGTTCAGAGTCGCTGGTGAGGCGGTCGAGCATTACGTAGTACCCGCCCACACGGATGACGGTGCGCCCGTGAACCACGCCGGGATACGCCTCCTCGGTCTCGGCTTCAGCCACCTCGAATAACTCGTCCCCCTCGAAGCAGTTCAGCTTCCGTTCCTTCGTGCCGGCCTGGTTCTTCCCATCGACGATCACCGTGTTGTGGCCCGCCGTGGACCTGTACCACGCCAGCGCAGGTGAGCCGTATCCACACGTCCCGTAGTCCGCGACCCACAGCTTCCCGTTCGCCCAGAGCGTGATCCCCATCTTGTCAGGCTGGCCGTGGCCGAGGTAGGGGCCGTAGTCGAAGGTCAGCATGCTCTTGTCGTCCGAGCGAAGCGTCGCGATGCCAAGGACGGGGAAGTTAGTCGAGCGGAGTTCCGGCTTCGGGCACTCGCACTCGAATCCGTCGCCCTTCAGGAATGCCCACAACCCGGCGCGCTTCGCGTTCTGCGCCAAATAGCCCTCCCGGAGCGCCCAGCCGATCTCCGGATCGCCGGTCCGGAGGTAGGCCAGCTCATACTGATCGAGCGGGAGGAACGAGTTGAACCAGCCGTCGTTGATCGCGGGCAGGCGCGTGTCGGGATACATGTATCCGAGCGGCGATGTGAACATCGCCTTGAGGCTCTTGCCCGGCTTGGCCTCCCAGTGGAATAGGTCGGTCCCGCTCTGCCATGCCGCCTCCGCGAGGTAGAGGAACGCGCCGAGCGGATAGAAGTGGTATGTGTGCACCGACTCCGGCCAGAGTCCGTCGTCGCCGAGTTGATTGGCAATCTGCGACTTGAAGCTCGTCACCGCGTAATCAATCAGCTCCTGGTCGCCGATCGCATATCCGATCACGCCGGTCGCCGAGAGATGCCACGATCCCCAGTTGCCGCCGATGCCCATCGCCTTCAGTCCCGCTGCGACCGGACGGAAGAGCTTGCCCTCGATCTTCTCCCGCAGTTCGGGAGTCATCGCCGAGGGGTCGTAGGTGAGGTCGTAGGCCCAGGCAAGAGGGATAGACCAGACCGACTCGCAGAGCGATTGATACATGATGCCGCCCTCGACCGCCGACGTGTGCGGTCCGGGGTAGGCGTCGGCATACTTCGACAGGATCTCGACCGCCTTCTCCGCATATCGTGCGTCACCCTCGATGGCGTAGGTCAGCGCGAGGGCGAAGGCGCCTCGGGAGAGCATGTTGTGCTCCCACCATCGGATGCCGCCGTCGTATCGCTCGCCCTGGTAGACCTTGCCGCAGACGGGGCATTTGTAGCCCTCGGGATGCTCTTTCATGTCCGAGGGGACTTCGAGCTGGTTGCCGTCGTCACAGAAGAAGTTGTGGAAATGGCCGCTCCGCCCGGGGATGACGATCTCGCGGTCTAGCCACAAGTCGGCGTCGGCCTTGATGCCCTGCCCGAGGCTGAGCGCATAGGGATTCGGAGTGGTGTGATAGAGGTCCTTCTTCCAGCCGTCCTTCTTGACCTCCTCACGTAGGCGGACCAACTCCTGGGAGTTCAGTAGAACCCGGGGTCTTAAGTCGGAGGCGCCGGCATTCGACGCGAGCATCAATGCGCCGAGTCCGATGACGAGCGCGAGTCCATGCCAGGAGAACATACGGTGATACCTCTGCGGATATGAACGCTGCCGACATGTTCCGCAGATCGTGGCGCGAGACCTGCCCGAGGTGCTATTGTCACTCTCGACTGCCCGTGATGAGGAACACTGCGAACCGCTTGGTCTCACCACTCGCAACCTCTTTGGTAGTCCTGTGCGCGGTGGATACTTCCACTCCGCTGAAACCCCTATCCGTAAAGAGCCGCCTCATGTGCTGCCTGTCGAAGCCGAAGTGGCGGATCCCGGTGTTGTCCGCGTGGAAGTCGCCATCCTCCGTATCGAGATCGGCGACGGCCAGGATTCCGCCGGGCTTGAGCATCCCTCGCAGGGTGCGCAGGAGCGCTTCCACGTCGGCGATGTGATGAAATGTCATGACGCTGTAGATGAGATCCCACTTGGCATCAGGCAGGGGCTCGGACTCGAAATCGCAGCAGAGGGTCTTGACGTTCGAGATGCCCTGCATCTTGACCTTCTGCCTGAGGACTGACAGCATTCCCTCGGAGCTGTCGACCGCCCTGATGCTGTGGACGAACGGCCAGAGCGCCAGCGCAACCAATCCCGTTCCGGCGCCGAGGTCCATGACATCCATCTTCAGGTCTAGCGGGACCTGACGCCGGATCGCCTTCGCGACGGCCTGCGCCCTCTTCACGGCATGCGGCTGATCGTAGGTCTCTGCGAGCTTATCGAAGTCTCTCTTGGGTGAGTCGGTCATTTGACCTCCCCACCGGTATCGCTACACCCGACATTGCCAATCATGGGCTGAATGAGGCTGCAGGCATACGCCGGGCGGACCATGCCGAGCCGGTATGTCATGCCGTTTCTCAACTTCAGTTCCAGACACCGGCCAGTCGTGACAAAGAACGTGCGAGTCTTCCTCAGGCGCTTCCAAGTGAACAATTCCTGGCGGAGGGGGCGGCACTCGATGATATCATCTAGGGGGAAGCGCTTTCTCACCGGGCCGCAGTGGAACGCAACACCCTCGGGACTGATAACAACCTTGCGAAACAGGAAAGAAGCGAAGATCACCATGCAGACGATTCCTACGACAGCATAGCCCCACCCTTCCTGACCAACGACCGCAAGGGTGCACATCACCGCAAGGAACAACGCAAACCCGACCCACCACCAGTCCACCTCCTTATCGACGTAGATGCCGGGTGTATCCGACTCCGGAGGCGCGGATTCAGGGGTCTCTTCATGAGGAAGGAACGGACGACGCCACTCGAGTACGGCGGTCAGACCAATACCGATCAGTAGCATCGCGGCAAGCAGCGAGAACATCCTCTCCAGCATATCCACCCTTGGCACCGGACTGGTCGCTTCGTAGGTCACACATACAAGAAGCAACGCAATCCAGGTCTCCAATAGAACCCCGGCTGGCCACACGAGAGACGGCCAGTTGAACCTCTTGGCCTGCTCCTGAGCAACCCACCCATGATTGAAACGTAGTCCGAGAGTCCAGAAGAACGTCGCCATGACGACCCGCGAGATGATGATCCCGCCCATGGTCATCTTGTCAGACGACTGCATCTCGCACACGAAAGGATGTTCCGCAAGTGTCAGGTAGTAGAAGAGCACGGCACCGATCCCCGACGCAACGGCCAGCGCGGATACGATCTCAAGCTGCCAGGGATGGTCCTTCATGAATTGCCGCATTATCCTGCCTCTCCAGAAGTGTAGACACTTGTTCGATCCGGAAGCTGCACCTCAGAAGACCGGGCTCAGCTTGTCGGAGACGTGGTGCTCATCTGCTATCTTCCTCAGACGGCGGCCCAAATCCTGGCAGTAGGCCTTGTACTCGTCCGCGTCGTAGAAGAGCGCGCGGTAGAGATCGAGTAGTTCGGGGTGATGGCGCTTGAGAAATGGGACGACCGAGTTCCAGACCCCCGGCTTCGGGTTCAGCTTGTCGGCAAAGATGTGGTCGAGCGGGAGATGCGCGATTGCCGAGACCAACGCGTCGAGCGCCTCATCGGTGTCGGAGAGCCCCGGCATGAACGGCCCGAGGAACGCACCCGACTTGATCCCGCGCGAACACGCCTCCTCCAGGGCCGCGATCCGCTCGCGGGTCGGCGATGCGCCCGGCTCGATGCGATACCTGAGCCGCTCGTCCATTGTGGTGAGCGTGCAGGAGACATCGCACCGGTCGTAGCCCGCGAGGATATCGAAGTCGCGCGTTACCAGCTTGCTCTTCGTCAGAATGCCGACGTGGAAACCCGCGTCCACCAGTATCCCGAGACACTGACGCGTGAGGCCGAATCGCTTCTCCGCCGGCTGATAGGCGTCGCAGACCGAGCTCATGAACACCTTCGCGGGCCGCTTGCGCTGGACTTCCTTCCGCAGGACCTCGGGCGCATTGACCTTGGCGTCGACGAACGTGCCCCACGGCTCTTCATGGCCACTGAAACGCTTCATGAACCGGGCGTAGCAATAGATGCAGTTGTGCAGGCATCCCGTGTAGCAGTTGACGCAGTAATCCGAGATGCCCGACTTGCCTAGGATGGTTTTCGCGTGGACTTCGTTGATGACAGCCATGCGGACATTGTAGCAGGAAATCAGAGCTCGTAGAACCTGCTCAGTCTCTGGAGGGCGTCCAGCTTCTCCCGGTCGCCGACCTTCGCGCGCTCGACAGCCTGCTTGACGACCGAGATCGAGCGGTCGTAGTTC
Source organism: Armatimonadota bacterium (assembly GCA_017993055.1). NCBI lineage: Bacteria > Bacillati > Armatimonadota > Armatimonadota bacterium. The sequence continues at coordinate 115,424 of JAGONM010000003.1, read as the reverse complement.
GGCTTGTCCACCGGATACGGGAAGCCATCCTTACCCCCATGCGCGAAACTATACTTCGCCGGGTCGCGGGTCGAGGCCGGGACACCATACACCAGATCCGCGATCATCGCCAGCGCACGGACAGACTTCGCGCCGACTCCCTGAATCTCGAGAAGCTCCTTGAAGCTCTGGGGCTTGACTTCATATGCCTTGAGCAGGATGCGACTGAGCGACTTCGGGTTGAGATCGGCGATCAGGACCTCGTGATGCTTCGGCATGCTCAACGCCTGCATCCGCTCGATCTCGTGCCCGAGCTTCTCCGGCTTCTCAGACGCGAGGAGGGCAGTCGTCCGGCGCGACTCAGCCGCCTCGCCCGCGACCATGTTCAGCATGAGTTGCCCCCGATTGTCGGAACACACCGCCGCATGGGGCTCGTTCACGAAATCCTCCACGCCGGTCGAGAGCCAATGATACCGCCGAGCCCATCCGTTAGTATCGTTCATCCCCTGCTGGATGACCGCCCACTTGCCGTTCTTGTCGAAGAGAAAGACGTGGTGATAGAGCTGATAGCCGTCCTGAACTGCTGTGTTGTCAACCTTGGCGGACATCCTGCTCGCATAGACGAGCTTGTCCGGCTCGACGGCGATGGAGTGCTTCTCGGCGTGGATGCGTATCTCGTCGGGCGTCTTGCGGGACACCTTGCCCTTTCCGCCGGCGACGAAGAGGCCGAGGTCGCCCTCCATCCCCTTGATCCCCTCCTTGATCGCGCCGCATACGGTGGTGGTCACACCGGAACTGTGCCAGTCGAAGCCGAGAACGCATCCCAGCGCCTGGAACCAATACGGGTCGGAGAGCTTGCGGAGGACCGCCTCCGTGCCGAACTCCATGACCGTGAGGGAGACGATCTCGCGCCCGAGCCTCGTCATGCGCTGGAAGAGCCACGACGGCGCCTGTCCTCCGTGCAGCGGCAGACTGGCAGTACCGGTTCTCATCTCACGGCCTATGATCCCATATTGTCCTTCACCACGTGGCCGGCCTTCGTGTCGTATCGGAGCGCCTTCTCACTGTGGTGGCGGAAGATGTTGTCCTTCACGACCCAGTTACGGCAACCCTTGTCGAGCACCAGGCCGACCGTGTGCCTGACCGAGTTCGAGTCCCAACTGAAGATCTGGTTCTGGCAGAAGGTCGTGTCAACCGCATCGTACGCGATCACCGCCGGGAACTTGCCGCTGTTGTGCTCGGAGTTCGTATGGATCGTGTTGCCGGTGATGATGTTGAGCTGGCTCGGGTCACCGCCTTTGGGATCACCGACCACTATGCCGCTCTCGTAGCTCTGCTCGAAGCGATTGTTCTCGACGCGGTTGAAGTTCACTCCGACCATGCGGAGGGCCACCGTGTTCCCCCAGTGGTAGTTGAGAGTGTAGCTCCCCGCCGACGAGTGATCGAGCAGGCATCCCGTGCGGGGCGTCCGTTCACCGCCCCGGCCGAACTGGTTGCCGGTGATGTAGAAATCGTTGTTCGCGCGGCTGTAGAGCTGATCACCGAGATTGTTGGTCAGCCAGCAGTTGCTCACACTGTTCGAGGAAAACGGCGTTCTCACATCGCCCTCGAAACGGATGCCGCTTTCGGGGAACATGTCGATGTGGCAGTAGTCAATCATGTTGATGCCCGACCACTCGCCCCTGCGGAAGACGATCCCTGAGCCCTTGGAGGCCTTGCTGTCACCCGTGATGTCGAGGTTGCGCACCCAGCACATCCAGCACGAGCCCTCGAAGACGATCGCGTCTCCGTCGCCCTGCTTGACGATCTTCGTATTCCAGCCACTCCCGATCAGGCAGACCCGGCTCTTCTGCTTGATCAGGATCGTGTCCTTGATCGTATACGTCCCCGGCAGCAGAGTGATCGTCGCATCCCCCTCAGGCGGAATCCTGGAGATCGCCGCCAGCAGCCCGTCGGTGTCCGACACCGTGAAGCACGCAGGCTTTGGAGCCTGTCCCTCGGCGAAACACGCCGGCATCACTGCGATGCAGAGCATAGGTATCATGGCTCGGAACACATCTGACCTCCTAGGCGCTAAGCAACCCAATCGCACACGCACCGGCGATGATCCCGGCGATTCCATAGGGACCGATTCGCTCCCTGAACACGACCTTCCCGACCAGCGCGACCATCAGCAGCGTGCCCCCATTGATGATCGGAAACGCTATGTAGCCCGGCAGCACAGCCGCCGCCGCCATGTTCGCACTCAGTCCGACCGCCGTACCGATCCCCCCGAGCGCGCCGATCACAACACTCTTCGCCTCGATAGGCTTGCGCTCCTGGTACATGTGTACCAGCGCCATCAGGCCGGCAACCGCATAGACAAAGAAGAGCACGATCGGAATGAACTCGCGCAGGCCGACCTTGCCCACCGCCTGGGTGCATACCATCGTCAGCCCGTTGAAGACGAACGCCGCGGATATGAGCCGTCGGTAGATCATTCCCCCGACCTCCCGGCGTCGATCCCGAGGAGCGCGACTGCGACTATCGTCAAGACGAATCCGGCATAGTGCCTTGCGTACGGAATCTCATGCCACAGGAACACCGAGGCAAGCACCGGGATCACAAGGCCGAGATTGATGATCGTCCACGAGGTCGAGATCCTGCCGAGAACGACCGCCTTCCGGAAGACGAAGATGCTAGCATAGATGAAGACGCCGTCCACCACCCCCAGCCAGACCGCGCTCACGGGGAACGTTCTGATCCCCGCGGCGGCTGTCCAGACGAGCACAATAAGCGCCGCCGACAGCAACAGGAAGAAGTTAACCTGCGCGTGGTCGCACCTGCGGCGTTCGGAGAGCTTGTATGTGATGCCGAGCATCGCGAAGGCGAACGCGGCGACGATCGAGTAGACGTATCCCACCGCGGCATTATACCGTCATAAACGCTTCCGGTTCAATGGTGGAAGAGCCTGAGCCCGGTGAAGGCCATCACCATACCGTACCCGTCGGCGGCGGCGATGATCTCCTCATCCCGCTGTGATCCGCCAGGTTCCGCGATGTACTTCACGCCTGTCCTGCCGGCCCGGTCAATGCTGTCCCTGAACGGAAAGTATGCGTCCGAGCCGAGCGAAACTCCCGCGAGCTTGTCGAGCCACTTGCGCTTTTCGCCCTTCGTAAGCCTCTTCGGGCTGCCAATCAGGTTCTCCATCATCTGAGCCTCCTCCGGCGGGGTGATGTCCTCCAGCAGAAAGAGGTCGATCGCGTTGTTCTTCTCGGCGCGGTTCATCCCCTCGCGGAACTGCAGATCGAGGACTCGTGGATGCTGCCTCAGCCACCACAGATCGGCCTTCCCGCCAGCGAGACGCGTGCAGTGGACGCGCGACTGCTGGCCGGCCCCGTTGCCGATCGCCTGACCGTCTTGCGCGAAGCAGGCTGAGTTCGACTGCGTGTACTTGAGCGTGATCAGAGCGATCATCATATCCCTGATAGCGCCGTCGGGCAAGTCCCTCTCTGCGGTCACGACCCTGCCGAAGAGTTCGGGGCCTATACGGACGTCGTTCGCGTGCTGCTGCAGGGCGACGCCGAGAACCTCGCGTGACTCCATCTCGCGCCGGCGGTATTCAGGATCAATCCGAATGACCAAGTACTTGCCCTTGCGCTTCGCCTTGAGAAGCGCCAGCGCATCGGTATCGTATTCCGGAGCGATCACCCCGTCGGAGACCTCGCGGGCGATCAATCGGGCAGTCGAGAGGTCGCATGTGTCACTCAGCGAGACGAAATCGCCGAACGACGAGACGCGGTCCGCCCCACGAGCACGCGCATAGGCCGTTGCGAGAGGTGAAAGCTCCATGTCTTCCACGAAGTACGCTTTCGTCAGGACATCGCTAAGCGGGATTCCGACCGCCGCCCCTGCCGGACTGACGTGCTTGAACGATGCCGCCGCCGGAAGTCCTATCGCCTCTCGAAGCTCTTTCACGAGTTGCCAGCCGTTGAGAGCATCGAGCATATTGATGTAGCCCGGCGCCCCGCTCAGAACCTCGATCTGCGGGCTGTGGTCAAACAGCACGACCTTGGCCGGCTTCTGATGCGGATTCAGCCCGTACCGCAACGGGATACTTCGCTCTGTCATGTCATGCCTCCTTGTATCGGTTCAACGTTCGATGTTCGCGCGCGGCCGCAAATGATATCGCCTGGGCACGCACCTACGGCGTCTGCCCAGGCGATCGGCATTTCTCGACCCCGGCACTCCATGCGGTCAATTCCGCTGAAAATCGCCAGTCACACCGGGATCGTCATTGAGATTCCACTGCAATCCGCGGACTGTACTAGCCGCACTTCGAGAAACCGCAGAAGCGGCAGACAATGCAGCCACCTTCGTGCTCGACGCTGCTTCCGCAGTCAGGACACGCGCCGACAAGGTTATCCAGAGTGCTGGACCACTTCGAGACCGTCGTCTCGGCCGTACCGGTCTGCTTGAACTGGACATAGTGCTCAAGCGCGATGCCGATAGCATCCGGGCATGACAGCACACGTCCGCCGTTGTCCCAACCGGGGGACGGGCAGACGTTACCGCGAAGCTGCTTGATCACCGCCTCCGGCTTCACACCCGCGCGAAGGGCGGTCGAGATAACCCTGGACACGGCATCTAACTGGGACGAAGCGCAGCCGCCTGACTTACCCATCCGCGCGAAGACCTCGCAGAGTCCGTCCTCGTCCTCGTTAATCGTGACATAGAGGCTTCCGCATCCGGTTTTCACTTTCTCCGTGACGCCGTAGGTCCTTACCGGCCGAGGCCGCGGAGCGAGGACTCCAGGAGCATCCTGCTGGGCGGCGTCCCTATCCTTCCTGCCAACACTCAGGACCTGCTCGTCCCGGCTTCCGTCGCGATAGACCGTGACCCCCTTGCAGCCTAACCGAAACGCAAGCTTGTAGACCTCGGAAACATCCTCAGTCGTCGCCGAGTTCGGGAAGTTGACGGTCTTCGAAACCGCGTTGTCCACGTACTTCTGGAAGGCCGCCTGCATCTTGATGTGCCATACCGGCGCGATATCGTGAGCGGTGACAAAGGCCCTCTGCATGTCGCCTGGAACGGAATCGAGGCCGCGGACCGACCCGTGTCGGGCGATCTCCTTCATCAACGCCTCGCTGTAGAGCCCGCGCTCCTCGGCCATCTGCCTGAACATGGGATTGGCTTCGATCATCTCCGTACCGTCGAGCACAGTGCGGATGTACGAGACCGCGAACAGCGGCTCGACACCGCTGGAACAGCCGGCGATGATCGAGAGCGTCCCCGTCGGCGCGATCGTGGTAACAGTCGCGTTTCTCATCTTGAGGCCTTCGGGCACATCATAGACGCTGCCCTCCCAGTTCGGGAAGGTCCCGCGCTCGGCAGCAAGTTCGCACGACATCTGACGCGATTCGTTCTGGATGAACGACATCACCTCTTCGGCGAGGTTTGTCGCCTGCTCGGAATCATACGGAGTGCCGAGTTTGATCAGCATGTCCGCAAAGCCCATCACGCCGAGACCGATCTTCCTGTTGCCCCGGACCATCGCGTCTATCTGCGGCAGAGGATACCGGCTGATGTCTATGACATCGTCAAGGAACCTTACCGCCGTCCGAACGGTCCTGCCGAGCTTCATGTAGTCCACCTTCGGCTCGCCCTCGTCGGCAACCATCGCGGCCAGGTTGATGGAGCCGAGGTTGCACGCCTCGTAGGGCAGGAGAGGCTGCTCCCCACACGGGTTGGTGCACTCGATCTCGCCCAGATGCGGCGTGGGATTGTCTCGGTTTATCCGATCAATGAAGATGATCCCCGGCTCGCCGTTGCGCCAGGCCATATTGACGATGGTATCAAAGACCCGCCGCGCGCCTAGCGACTTCACGACCTCCCGTGTACGCGGGTTAATCAGGTCGTAGTCCTCGCCCTTCTCGACAGCCTGCATGAACTCCTCGGTGATCAGCACGGAAATGTTGAAGTTGGTAAGACGATTGTTGTCCTTCTTGCAAGTTATGAAGTCAATGATGTTCGGATGGTCAATGCGCAGGCAACCCATGTTCGCGCCCCTGCGAGTCCCTCCCTGCTTGATCGCCTCGGTGGCGGAGTTGAAGACCTCCATAAAGGATATCGGCCCACTGGAGACCCCATTCGTGCTCTGAACCACGTCCTCGCTGGGCCTGAGTCTGGAGAACGAGAACCCCGTGCCGCCCCCGCTCTTATGGATCAGAGCTGTGTGCTTGATCGTCTCGAAAATGCTGTCCATAGAGTCTTCGATCGGCAGAACAAAGCAAGCCGCGAGCTGTCCGAGTTCCCTTCCGGCGTTCATGAGCGTCGGGCTGTTCGGCAGGAACTCGAGTCCAGACATCATGCGGTAGAACTGCTCCTCCACCTCTTTCACTTCGGAATCCGACCTGCCGTATCCGCGTTCGGCCTCGGCGATGGCGCAGGCTACCCTGTGGAACATCCCCTCAGGCGTCTCGACGCAGTTCCCCCTCTCGTCCTTCTGCAGGTATCGCTTCTCCAGGACGGTGAGCGCGTTTTGTGTCAGCATCTCCGTGAAATCCTCCATGGCAACAAGAATGAGCCGGCATCTTGCCAGCGAGAAACCTCTAGGCGGTGTCGGTATCGAGAACTTCGACCAGTTCCTTGAACTGGGTAACATCCTCGAACTGACGGTAGACAGATGCGAATCTGATGTAAGCGACCTTGTCCAAATCGTGAAGCTTACTGATGACCATCTCGCCGATGTCTGTCGAACTGACTTCGCGCTCGCCCCGATTGTTCAGAGCGCGCTCGATCTCCTCCACGGCCTGCTCCAACTGCGCCAAACTGACAGGACGTTTCTCGCAGGCTGTGAGCATTCCTCTAAGAATCTTTGAACGATCGAACGGCTCTCTGCGAAGGTCCCTCTTTGCCACCATCAGACGCATCTCCTCGATCTCCTCATAGGTGGTGAACCTTCGGGCGCACTCGAGGCACTCCCGACGACGCCTTATCCCCTCCCCGTCACGCACCGAGCGGGAGTCCAGAACCTTGTCATCATTGTGACCGCAGTAGGGGCATTTCATGATCTAATCTCGACAATGCACCACAAGTTGTAGTGGTACGGTCCAGTCTACCACACAATATATTCCATGTCAAGGAGTCAATGCGTGACAGGATGCACACTGCGGAAACGTCCTCGGAGAAGCCCCGGATGCACAACTCACTGCCCGGCGATATCCGGGATGCGGTCGGTCAGGAAGAACTCGATCTCGTAGTCGGCATCGAGGAGATGCGGGATCAGCACCCTCGCGCACTCCCAGTCGCCTTCAAGATCGAGGGCGTATACGGCCCAGGAATAGCCGGATCGGATGCGGGGTACGAGCGGAGGCACGCGCCACGTGTCCATCCAGACCCCGTCCAGCCAGACAGAACACTGTGCCAGCCCGGGATCCATCGAGGGTCGCACGGGTTTGCCGGTCTTCAGATACCTGATGACCAGCACCATGCCCGATACCCTGGGGTGAGGCCAGTCCTCCCGGCAAGTGCTGCTGCTGGAATACGCGAGCGGCCGGATGACCGGCTCGGGCTGCGACACGACACCGGGGTCGTCCAGAGCAATGAAGTAGCGTCCCTGCCGACCGAAGCCGAGCCGAGAGTAGTCGCGAGTCCCGGGATAGTAGACGGCGTACCCGCCACCGTGGAGACCGGTGGGTTCGTTGCCGATGTACAGTTCCCCTCGAAGACCGCGCAGATCGAGGAGGATGGGGTATCCCTCCCATTCCCTGGGAAGTACAGCGCGATATCTGAACCCGACACCTGTCTGATAGCATATCCTTGCGGCTTCCATGACCGCCCGAGACGGGACATCCGAGGGCAGCGAGACCGGCGTGATCGGCATGCGGTACTTCCCCGCGTGATCCAGTCGGGATTCGAACAGCGCGTAGTGCTCTTCTGACGGAGCCACTTCGATCATCTTCAGTTCCCAGGGATCGAACCGAAGCTTGCATCCAGCCCACTCGAGCATACTGCCGGCCTGGGTGCTCGGGAACAACTCGATGCACATGTTTCGCACCTCTGGATTGCAGCCCACGTCCAGCGCGTGCAGATCCAAGCTGTCCGCTGTCCAGGACGGATTGAAGATCGCGACCAGGCCCTTGCCGTCTTTGACATTCGAATAGCCGTATATCTGCTGCTCCGCGGCAGTGCCGAGAATGCGACGCGAATGCCCGAACGCCTGCGCGTACGCATCGTGATGCTGCACCAGCCGCTGCAGGAAGAGCTTGTCGTCGTCATCGAGGATCGTGAGGTCTCCAGCCAGGAAGAGTTGGTTGCTTCTTGCGGCAGACATCACGGCGCTCTTGCGCCACGACTGCTTGCCGCACCAGAAGTTGGCGTCAGAGAAGTTGACGTACGTACCTGCGTCCAGTTCGAAGAAGCGATGATCCAAATCCGTATGGAGTATCTGGCTGTCGCGGATGGTCGGCGCTGGGATGTCCGAGGGATCTTCCTTCCCGGCGACGACGTAATCCGCGTATTCGAGCCACCAAGGCGACCTCGAGAAGCTCGTCGCGTAGATTACCATCTCCGGACTAGCGGACTTGATCTGGGCAAAGACCCGTTTCATCGTCTGCGCGGCCTGATACCGTGCGTATCTGCCGCACAAGTGCCCGTGAGACGAATTCTCGCAGGACCAGACGGCGTAGTCGGTCTTGACGAGCTTGAGGCCGTACTTCGAGTTCAGATCCAGGATGGACCTCGCAAGGTCCTCCGCAAACCCATCCCTTGAGGGACATCCCAGCCCGAACCACATTCCGAGGCCGATCTTCTCCGCACTCAGCCGTGACACGATGCCGTCAAAGCTGGGGCCGGGGAACTTCGCCTCGGTGTCCAACTCATAGCGCCCCGTTTCGACGGGATTCTCGTCTTCTGACCAGTACCCGTAGTCAAGTATGAAGTACTCAAACGGAATGTGCCAATCGGACTTGAGAGCGGCAACTTCGTTCAACTGCTCCACCACCGAAAGCTCGCTCGGGCCCTCGCATTCGTGCGCTCCACGCGTGCAGTAGTATGTGAGCAAGTGGTCCGGCTTACGTATCCGCAACTCATCCGTGTATTGCCGAAGGGCTTCCTCCGGATCGCTCGCGGCGAACTCCAGAATGGCGCGCTCAGTCTCATAGGAGTCGCCTGGAAGGATGGTAGCTGCAGGGTAGTACTCAAGGATGCACTCACCGTGAGAGACGCGGTTCTCGGCTTCCGGATGCTCGACGGCGAAGTATCCCAAGCCGCCAACGAAGACCGGCCAGCCACGACCCCCGCCCCAAGCACACCCCTTACCAGACAGCGGAAACCTCTCCAGCACGACATCGAATAGGACGAACGGGGCATCACCGGTATTCCGAATCGTCAGCCACTTGCGCAACCTGCAACCCGGACCTGCGCTGAAGTGCACGCGGACTTCCATTCGCGGGTCAGAGCATTCGAACCGCAGGACCGCGAGGCGGTTGTCATCCTCATCGCTGATCAGTTCGCAGTCGAACGATGCCACCTCCAACGAAGGCTTCACATCGCCGGGTGTGCCGAAACGCAGCACGAACTCCGGGCCTTCCCCGGGCGCAATACTTGCATTGCCCTCCAGATCGCCCATTTCGAGCGTGCGACATGACTGTCTGCGGACCACGCGGTATGCTCCGGGCGATTCGGTGCTGGCTATTCGGATGGATTCGCTCAATGAAACCTCTGTTGAGACCGACGATCGGAAGTTCCAGAAGGTGCGCCCAAGGCTCCAGCCTCTGCGGCCTGACCTATCGAGTTCACCTACTCAACCTCGACCGAAGGGGGATTGATGTACGAGTGATAGCTGTCGGACACCTTGCCAGCCGCGACATCACCATCGTGCACGTGTATACGATAGGAGAAAGCGAGACATCCCCCCGCCCTGATCATGTGACTGCCGTCCCAAGCCCTGTCGCCTCTGTACTCCGAGAGCGCGAATGGATTCGCGGTCATCAAGCCGTAGTCCCGAACGTGCCAGTAGGTCGGGTGGCGGAAGTTCGCCGGGTGATCAAATACCGCTATGCCAACGGTTCGCCCCGATACCGGCCCGGAATAGTCGCACCAGTGCGCCCTCCTGCCCCAAGTCTCCGCCTCAGTGACGGCACCGAACGAGTTGGTGATCAACCCGCCCTTGTTGCCATCCATCGAGGTCGCGACGCGGATTGAGCAGATGCCCCCCTCTTTCGTGTCTCCAAAAACCGTATCACCTTCCGTTGCCCGAAACTCGACCGTCATATCTATGACGCGAGAGGCGCCCGGAAGGTTATAGACCGTGAAAGATCTCTGCTCCTCGAGCACCTTGCACCCCCGGGCGTCGAGCCAGTCGTTGACCGTCCGCAGACGGGCAAAGACCGGCCCGCCCACCTTCTCGAGGAACTCCCGATGGCGCTGGACTCCATGACCCTCCATCTCTGACCAGTTGTCGCAACCGTTCACATCTCCATGCGCGATCCATAGGGATCGGTGATGCGCGTGATCGCTGGTCTCACCGGGTACATCCCTAATCATCGGGTAGCCGCGGGTAACTCCATTACCCCCCGGGCCGACGATCGGATGTAGGAACGGCCGGGCGTACTGCTCGCCATACTCATAAACGGTAAACAAGGCCCCGGAGATACGGAACTCGACGGAGTTCTTTCGATCGATCAGTTCGACCGCTGATTCGGCCCGGGTCTCGCACTTCTCCGCGAACCTGTACTTCCGGGATTCGCCTTCGGACATCGGCTCGCAGATCCAGACTATGCGGTCGCCATCCACCTGCGCGTGGATGCACGTGCCGTTTGGTCCGATCAGGCCCACGGCCGCCCCGTGCTTCAACCCCGGCATCTCCACCGATATCGGGGTGCTCTCGCAGCCGTGCCTAGCTGAAGTCACTATCACTCGCTTCTCAATCACGTGAAACCTCCCAAGGCCTTCATCGCCGGCGGGCCGCCTCTATGCCAACCTGTTCACCTGAGCCCGTTTCGATTCCTGCACCGAGCCCATTGACACACCCGCCCGAGCTAGGCTAAGCTAGACACGCACTTGGAGGTTCAAAGCACGAGGTCACCAGTCCCGCCAGTCTGAGCCTTGGTCTTTGGACTGAACCGGAGGTGACGCAATGAAGATTCTCGTGCTCCCTATACCCTCACTACGCGGGCGGCTGTTCTCTTCTGAAGCCCAGCAGCGACTGGAAGCGCTCGGCGATCTGACACTCAATCCTGAGGAGCACAACTACTCGACCGACGAACTTGCCGACCTCGTTCCCGGGCATGATGCGGCTCTCACGAGTTGGGGCTCGCCGAGATTCACTCCAGAGGTCGTGGAGCGCGCCGATCGGTTGAAGGTGATCTCACACGCCGCGGGATCGCCGCACGGAATCCTCACCCCAGCAGTCTTCGAACGAGGGATCTCAGTATGCACCTCTCAGCCGGCGATGGCGATCTCCGTCGCCGCGATGACCGTCGCGATGATGGAGATAATGCTGCGCAACGCCGTCAACTGGGCGGTCAGTATCCGGGAGAAGCAGTGGTTTCGGCCTGAGGGAGTCGCACCCGCTCGGGAGCTGAACGGCAAGAAGGTCGGCATCATCGGCGCGAGCCTTATCGGGCGGGAGGTGATCCGTTACATCAAGCCGTGGGATGTGGAGTTATTTATCGCCGACCCCTACATATCGGACGATGGCGCAGACGCGCTCGGTGCTAAGAGGGTCTCGCTCGAATGGCTGATGGCGGAGTGCGACGTGATCAGCCTGCACGCGCCATCGAACGAATCTACGCGAGGGATGATCACGCGGGAGCATCTGCAGGCGATCAGGGAGGGTGCCGTGTTCATCAACACCGCACGAGGGGCGATCGTCAATCATGAGGCGCTGCTCGAAGAATTGAGGACCGGACGGTTCTCGGCGGCGCTTGACGTCACCGACCCCGAGCCGCTGCCGCAAGGCCACGAGATGTACTCGCTGCAGAACGTCGTATTCACGCCGCATATATCCGGAGGCACGCCAGAGATGGTCCGTCGTCAGGGCGAGGCGGCCGTGCGCAACCTCGAGCTGTTTTTTTCCGGCGAGAGGCCCGAACGCCTCGTCACGGCAGAGATGATGGAGTTTATTGCCTAGAGACGGCAGCCAAGAAGTCACCGGTGGGACCAGCACCGCACCCACCCGATCGCCTGTCAACGAGCGCTGTCAGAGGTCTCCTGATGGTACGCAAACGCATTGTGTTGGTGGATTGACTCCTCGGATTCGCACTCAACCTCGAACCAACGGATGCGCTCGTCCTTTCGCAGGGCCAAGACGCAGTCACGGACGACGTCCTCGACGAATCTGGGATTTGAGAACGCCCGCTCGGTGACGTACTTCTCATCCGCACGCTTCAGAAACGGATATACCTGTGCGCTGCCCTGATCCTCGAGCAGACGAACGAGTTCCTCGATCCAGACAAACCGACCATGCACGAATCGGACACTAGCTCGGATGTTCGCGCGCTGGTTGTGTGCCCCGCACTCGGAGATCTCTTTGCTGCAGGGGCAGACGGTCTGAACTGGAACTTCGACACCGAGGCGGAAATCGAAGTCGTCTTCCTTGAGGCTGCCGGAGAAGCAGCTCTGATACCCTAGGATGCTCTTCATTTTCGACACGGGAGCACGTTTCTCTATGAAGTACTTGAAGCGCAGGTCGGCATGAGCCATCTCGGCCTTGAGGACGGTCTTCGCCTGCTGGAGGATGGCCTTCAACTCAGGGCCTGATACGGGCCTGTTACGCCACTCCTCCAGTACCTGGATGAAGCGGCTCATGTGCGTGCCTTTCAAGTAGTGCGGAAGATCGGCGGTCAGGGTGACTCCCGCAAGTACCGTCTGATGCCCATCGCGGAGAGCCTTGATCTGAAACGGAATCTCGACCCCCTTGACCCCCACACGCTGCAGAGGCACGTGTCTTCGATCCTCGCAGCTCTGCGTATCCTTCAGTTCGCCTGGTGTCGGCTTCATTGTCATTGTCTCTTCCCCGCTACCATCCGCCGGCGTAACCGGTCTCGAGCCTGGGCGATGCGACGCCTTCTATCAGGCCATCCATAGTCCGTATTCCAAGAACGCGGCCGTGACTCCACGGCCCGTTCACGACAAGGTCGTGCCCGCGCCGCATCAGGTCCTCCCGGATGTTCTCCGGAATGCGCTCCTCGACGACCACACGCTTCGGAAACATCGTCCGCGGATAGAAACTGCTCGGGAAATGGCTGGTGTGGAAGGTCGGCGCGTCCACGGCCTCCTGCAGGTCCATTCCGAAATCCACGACGTTCAGGAAGAACTGGAGAGTCCATTGATCCTGCATGTCCCCACCGGGCGTGCCGAGCGCCATGAAGGGTTTCCCGTCCTTCATCGCGAGCGAGGGCGTCAGCGTGGTCCTCGGGCGCTTCCCCGGTTGGAGCGCGTTCGGGCGGCGTTCGTCGAGGAAGAACATCTGGCCGCGCGTGCCGAGCGGGAATCCGACTCCAGGGACGACAGGCGACGACTGGAGCCATCCGCCGCTAGGCGTGGCGGACATCATGTTGCCCTGAGAGTCGATGACGTCGAGGTGTGTGGTGTCGTGGGCCTCCGTATGGGACGATTGAGACTGACGAGACCTATGGGACAGGGCCGTTGCGGGATCGTAGGGCAGTAGTCCGCGCCCTAGGTCGCCTGGTCGGAAGTCATCCGATGCCAGCGCTGAATCTACCAAGGCGCGCCGGTCGGCGGCATACTCCTTCGAGAGCAAGACTCCCATCGGCACGTCGTCGAACTCGGGGTCGCCATAGTAGGCCTCTCTGTCAGAAAAGGCGAGCTTGGCGCACTCTACGAGCGTATGAATATAGTCCGCCGAGTTGTGCCCGGACGCCTTGAGATCGAACCCTTCGAGCAGTGCGAGTTGCTGAAGCATCACCGGACCCTGACACCACGGCCCGCATTTGAGCACGTCGATCCCCCGGTAGCTAACGACCTCCGGCGTCTCGATCCTGGCCGAGTAGCCCGCGATGTCGTCGTACTCCAGGAGACCCCGGTGCGACTTGCCGGTCGCGTCCATAATCTCGGTATTCGCGACAAACTCCGCGATCCTTTCCGCGATCTCGCCCTTGTAGTAGAGGTCCCGGGCCGCTTGGAGTCCACTCTCACGCCCGCTCCGACCGCCGTGCTTCTCCGCGGCCATAAGCTTCCTGAACGTCCCCGCGAGAAGAGGTCGACGGAAGATCTCGCCGATCTCGGAGACACGCCCGCCGGGCATGAAAGTCTCGGCGGAGGTCGGCCACTCCTTGATGAACGCCTCCTCCTTGGCGACGAGGATCTCCCGCAGGTGATTGTACATCGGAAAGCCGTTCTCCGCGAGATCGTGAGCTGGTGCGAGAACCTCGGCCAGCGACATCGTTCCGAACTCGCGCAGGGCAGTGATCCAGGCGTCAAAAGCTGCCGGTACGGTCGCCGGGAGGAAGCCATTACCTGGGATGAGGTCTATGCCCTGCTCGCGGAACCATCCGATGGTCGCGCGCCGGGGAGCGGTGCCGTGCCCATTGATCGAGAACGCCTTCTTGCGGTCGGCGGAGTAGATCAGTATCGGAGCCTCGCCGCCCGCTCCGTTCTGATGCGGCTCCAGCACGTGCTCGCAGAAGCCCGCTGCAACGCCGGCGTCAATCGCATTGCCACCGGACCGCAGGATATGCACCCCGGCCTCCGTCGCCAGGTAGTGCCCCGTCGCGATGACTCCGTGTGTGCCCCGGATAACCGGCCGGGTAGTGAACGGCATGATTGGCTCCTACTCGTGAATCCAAGTGCTCGGTGGTGGAGAAAGGCCGTCTATTCCAGCACGCCGAAAACAGAGAGAATCTCACCGGGCTCCGAGAGCCGGCTGAGACTCCCCCGGGCCAACGCAGGTGGAATGAACTCGCGGCCGACCTTCGCATAGAATGAGTTCCTTGCCGCCCGGTCGTCTTCGAATGCCGCCTGTGCCTTGTCGCTGAAGTATCCGAAATCGGCATAACGCGCAAGGACCGTATGCCCGTAGAGACACCTCGCGCCATCGACGAAATCCCTGCGGTAGGGCGCCAACTCGTCGGAGTCGAAGGCATCCACAAAGGGCAGGCCGGCCTTGTTCATCTCCGTGCCGACGGATATCGGCAGATGGAACTTGCGAGCACCTTCCACGACCTCCCTCAGCTTGCGGGTCTTGAGCGCCTTCTCATCCGGGTTCTTGATGTTCCAGTTGCGGTCGGGGATGATGTTGAGCGAGACGCAGCCCTTCGAGATCAGAAGCTCCAGGAAGGCGTCCGTGCCCTCTTCGCCGGCGTTCGTGCCGTCGAGCCAAGTGATCATGGGTAGCGCATCCATGCCGCGCATCATCTTGATCGCGTCCTCGACGCACGGGAAACTGCCACTCGTGGGGGGTACGTAACCCACACCACCAAACTTCATCAGCTTCGAGCGTATCTTCTCATGGAACTTCGGCGTGTCCCCGAGCAGAGCCGTGATCTGCTCCTCGGGAGCACCAAGCTTCTCGGCCCAGAACTCCGTGAGTTCGGGCGTGCAGCATCCGAAGACCTCGCGGGCCTTCGAATCATAGGCCTGAAGGAGATGTCGCTCGGTCGCGTTGCCGGACGGGGTCAGCGGGATGGCGTCCGACTCGTAATCGAGCACGACGGGATCGAGGTACGCATTCACTCGTCCGACCAGGGCGAGGTTGCGCTCGCGAGCAGTCTCGGCCATCGACTGCAGGGTGCGTGAAGCCTCGCTTCCGGCAGGCGGGCGCTTGAAGCATCCTCCGGCCATGAAGTACGCGATGCCCGGCTCGTTCGGCGACGACATCACCTTGTCAGCGAGTTCGCTCACGAAGACGCGCGACTCAAGCCCTGCAACGGTCTTCAATCCGAGCAACTCTCCGGCCTCCAAGAACTCGTCCATACCGTCGAGCACATCGAAATCCACGATTCCGGACACCTCGAGCCCGTACTTGACGCTCTCCCACGCGATGCGGCCCGGCGACCAGCCGTTTGCGTTGAACGAGAAGAAGGTGTGAAAGTGCAGATTTACCTCCTCCTTCGGCGGAGGTATCGGCATCTGACCGAGCTTCAACCGACGCACCAGCTCCGCCAAGGCGTCACGCCGTTCAATCGAGTCGAAGCTGTTGAGGAGATGTTCGAGCCGTTGCTGGACATACGAAGTATAGGTCAAGGTGGGTTGCCTCTCTCAGAACGGTTCATGATTCGCGGATTCAGGATACACCGCCGGCAGTAGAACGGTCAAGGCTTCGGCGTGAGACGCCGCTTACTCTTCGCAGAAGAACTCGTCGTCATGCGTCCATGCAGGGACGCCGACGACAAGGCATCTGACATCACCGTACGCCCTGTGAACGACGCCAGGAGGTATCATGATGGTAACTCCGGGCTTCAGTTCCACGGAGTCCGTACCCAGTTCCATCGATCCCGTGCCGTCGAGGATGTAGTATATCTCCGTAGCTTCTCTATGGTAATGCCTGGCCGAATCCCGGATGCTCGTGACATGGACGTTGGCGGTAGGAGTATCCGCCCGAGTGATGATGCGGGTGCTCGTACCGCATGGACAGGGGACGCTCGGAGCTTCTTCGATGGTACGGTAGATGTAGTCGGGCATCGCGGTCTCCAGAAACCCTGTAGGCGCGAGCGCAGCGAAGAACGACAAGCAACCTCACACTGAACTAGAACTCGGTCGCACCGCTGAAGCGGAATCCCGTCGCTCGAATTGCGGGCACGACCGCCCACGACTGGCGCATGGTGTCTTTCGAGATCATATCCACATTCGACAGAACGCGGAGCACGCTATCGGTGAAGCGCATGTTCTTCAGAGGCTTCGTGATCGTGCCGTTCTCGATGAGGAACGTCCCATCACGGGTCATGCCAGTGATGAGCACCTGCGTCGGGTGAATCACGTTCGTGTAGTGGAAACGGGTGACGAGCACCCCGCGCCTGGTCGCCGCGACCATATCCTCCACCGACGAATCCCCGGCCTGCATGAACATATTCGTCGCCATCGGACCGTACGTTCCGATACCTCCGGAGGAATGGCCCGTGGATGCCTTTCCCTCCTTGCCTGCGGTATAGGAGTCGTAGACGACGGCATTCGCCACGCCGTTGACGATCAGGTCCACGCGCTGCTTCGGCACCCCTTCCGGGTCGAATCCAGTCGGGATGCCGCGAGCATCGAGACCGTCGTCCCAGATGGTGATGTTCTCACCGACGACTTTCTCCCCGAACTTGCCGTTCATGAAGCTCCGGCCCTCCTGGACGGCAAGCGCGCCGAAACCGAGGTAGGACAGAAACTCGAGAAACTCGACGGTCGCATACGGGAGCAACACGACGTCGTATTCGCCCGGCTCGATCAATTCGGGATGTCTGGACTGAACACTTCTCTCAGCGGCCTCTGCGCCCACCTCGACAGGGTCGAAATCGCCGATGCGCCTGGCCACCCGGTCGGCGTAACCGAATCCGTCATCGGCGGTCATCACTGTGTTCACACTGGCCACAGTATCGGCCCTGTATGCCTCGATGCCGAGGGAACTGGCAATCGCGACCTCCGCGTACTCAGTCTTCAGCGAGCCGGCTGCCGAGCTGTCACGCTTTCTCGCCTCGCCGATCAGGCTGCCGACCGCCGACGCGCGCTCCTCCGGCGAGCAGCCTGCCGTGCGCTCGTCGAAGCTCTCGACCAGCGAGAGCGTCCCCGGCTTGGGCAGCGAGACGAAATCCGGGTTCTCTCCGGAGTGCCGTGCGAAGATCACTGCCTTGTCCACCGTCTCGCGGATCGAGTGGTCATCAAGCTTGTTCGTGGTAGCAAACCCGATACGCTTACCGAGCGCCGCCTTGACAGACAGCCCGCCATTCCGTTCGGAAACATTCTGATGGATGCTCGAGTTGGCGAATCGGGTCAGGCTCGACTCACCGACTTGGAACACCGCCTGCGTCTGATCGGCACTGGACAGCGCAACAGCCTTGTGTACGATCTCCAACGCTCTGTCACGTCCAAGCATCAATCCTCCTCCTCCGGCTGCTCCATGACCCCGATACGCACGTTCTGGAACCTCGACGGCGCCACACCGTGCCCCACGTGCGCCGTCTGGCCCGGCTGTCCCTTGCCGCAGTTCGGTACTCCCCAGAGCCGCCATTCGTCCTCGTTGCCGATCGCATCGCAGCCACCCCAGAAGTCGTAAGTTATACCAGTATAGGTCGGATTCTTGTACACCTGACCGAGTGAGCCGTCCTCGATATCCCAAGCGATCTCCGTCGCGAACTGGAAGTTCAGGCGCTTATCGTCTATACTCCACGAGCCGACCATCGCTCCGTAGAGACCCTTCTGAGTGTCGGCGATCATCTCATCGAGGGTCCAATCGCCCGGCTCGAGATTGATGTTGGTCATACGGATGAGTGGAATTCGGTTCCACCCATCGGCCCTCATCGCCCCGCCACTTGTCTGCCCGATCCTGGCGGCAGTCTCCCGCGAAGTCAGGTAACCGACAAAGATGCCGTCGTCGATGATCTGTACGCATTGAGCGGGAACACCCTCGTCGTCGTAGAAGAAGCTTCCGAGGCCGCCGGGACAGGTCGCATCGGCGGTGATGTTCACCAGATCCGACCCGTATCTAAAGTTCCCAAGCTTCTCGGGCGTCAGGAAGCTCGTCCCAGCATACGCCGACTCCGTGCCGAACACTCGGTCGAGTTCGATCGGATGGCCGCAGGATTCGTGGACCTGGAGCGCGAGCATCGAGCCCTCCAGGATGAGAGTCCGCACGTCGGATGGGCACTGAGGCGCATCGAGAAGTTGTCGAGCCTCCTCCGCGACTCGTTCGGCGTCGGCGATCAGGTCCATCGCCTCGATGAACTCGTAGCCGGCAGTCGCGAAGTCGCCGCCGAACGAGCCGGGGTAGGACCGCCTCTGCACCTCGCCCTCTTTGATCGCGGTGGCCGCGATCCCCGCGCCGCTCTCGGTCTTCCGCTGCTCGATATACGAGCCGTCAGTGCTCGCGAAGACCGTATCGAACCGCCAGAGGTTCATCGAGGCCTCGGAGATGCCGATATCCGGGGTCTGCCGCATGATCTTGTCTGCGTCGAGCAGAAGGTTGATCTTTTCTTCGACCGGGACCTCGAATGGATCGAGCTTCATGTAAGAGGAGAACCTACCCTCGGCGGGCTCGACCGGGGCCAGTTCCACCGGCTCGTGAGCGAGGCTCGCGGAAGCCTTCGCGATTCGAACGGCCATCTCGGCGACACGGTCTATCTCGTCCGCATTGAACTCCAAGCTGGCGGCGAACCCCCATGCTCCGTCCGCGATTACCCGAATGCCGAACCCGTAGTCCGATCCCGAACTGAGTCCCTCGACCTTGCCGTTCTTGACCTCGATTGCTTCGGCCCGCTGCTCGACGACCCGTATATCACCGTAAGTTGCGCCCAGTGAAAGGACTCTCTCAAGCGCCTTGTCTGTCAGTTCTCTCAAGATTACAGCCCTCCGACGCAGGAAGTTCTTAGAGCTAGTTGCCCATCACGGCAGCGAACTCCTGCAACCTCGCTTCATCAATCTCCACCCCGATCCCGGAAGTATCAGCTAGGCAAACGACCGCGCCATCCAGCGATACGCCACCGACGACCGGATCGTCTGCCAAGAACTGCGGGCCGTTGAGGTCCACCGGTATCTCGACACCGTATGCTGCGTAGAGGTGAGCGCTCGCGGCAAGGCCGAGACGCGTCTCGGTCAGTCCACTACCGAGCAGCCATTTCCCGGCGTCGAGCGCGCGCTCGACGCACCTACTGGCCCCCGTCAACCCGGCCATCTTCGATACCTTGACAACCAGAGCGTCGAGCGCCTTCAGCCGGATGAGCTGCTCCAAGTCGCCGACGGAGAAGACACTTTCGTCCACCGCGATCGGGACGGCCGAGCGATCCACCAACTCCGCAAGGCCGAGGAAGTCGTTCGCGGCAACGGGCTGCTCCAGGACATCCACACCTATCTCAGCCATCTTGCGGCTCAGTTCGACGGCGTCCTCGACCGTGTAAGCCTGGTTCGCGTCAGCCCAGAGATACGCGCCGCCGGCAGCGGACTTGACTGCTCGAAGGATGTCGACATCGAGCGACGGATGGATACCTATCTTGACCTTAAAACCCTCGTATCCAGCGGCTCGTGCTTCTCCAGTAACCTTCTCCGCCATCCCCGGCGAATCGACGCTCGCGAGATAGCTCAGTCTGACCCTTGACGCTGCTCCCTGCTTGAGGAAGGAATGCAGAGGGACTCCAACCCACTTGGCATTCAGGTCATGGAGCGCCATGTCTATCCCGGACTTCGCCACCGGCTGCCCGACTGTGATCCCGGGAGCAATCTCTCGCTCCATGGCCGCATGCACCGCCTCGATATCGCTCGCATCCATACCGACGAGCACCGGCGCGAGGTAGTTGTTGATCGTCGTCACGACCGACTCCTGGGTCTCATAGCTCCATCTAGGGCTGGGACGCGATTCACCCCAGCCCAAGTCGCCTGTGTCGGCAGTAACACGGACGTACACGTGCGGTGCTCCGGCGGCTGGGCCGCCGACGGAGCCTCGCGATATCTTGAACTCAGTCAGGTAAGGAAGCCTGAGAGGAAAAGCATCGATCGCCGCAATGCGGGGATTGCCCATGTCGGTCTCCTTCTGGTATAATCTTAACAACAAGCTGAATCATCGGAGTCAATCAGGACGGTAGAATGCCTACATACGGATATAAGTGCACCCAGTGCGAGCACGAGTTCGAGGTACTCCAGAAGATCACCGACGAGCCAATCAAGGAGTGCCCGGAGTGCAGAGGTGAGGTCAAGAAGCTCCTGTTCCCGGTTGGCATAGTCTTCAAGGGCTCAGGGTTTCACGTCAACGACTACAAGAAGTCCGAGAAGAAAACCGAGAACGAGACAATGAAACCAAAAGCCGAGAGCATCAAGGAAACCGTTGAATCTACAACCGAGTAGTCGCTTCTCGTACCACGATGCGACAGAGCGAAAGGCCGGGCTTCCCTGCAGGAGCACCCGGCCTTCTCAGTCTATCTGTCCACCTTGACGCCGAGCGCATCCGAGACGAACGACTGAGACACCATCGTGCGACCGGCCTGCAGGGCTGCAGCACGATCCATGACAACCTGGAGGTCGTTTACCCGGGCACGCGCACTCCCGATTTTCAGCCGAACCTCACATCCGGGCGCCCAACCCCACACCGAGCGATCCTTCGAGTCCCAGCCGAGGAACCCACCAAGCCGATCGAAGGCTGATCTCAGAGAGACCATCACCGACCTGCCTGGAATGACGAGTTTTCGGCCGATGCCGATGAGGTTCGGATCCTTGATCGAGTTCGCTTCCGCGATCGCATCCACGGTCGTGCCGTATCGCCGGGCGATGGAATAGAGCGCATCGCCGGCACTCACCTCATGCACCTGCACCGCCGGCTCAGGAACATGCGTCAGCGTCGTTACCGGCTTCTTCGCCTCATCCAGCTTCGCGGACGCGATATGAACCAACCTGGGCTGCGGGGAAGCATACTCCGACTTCGCGGAAACAGGAGCGGGCAGCGCGGTGAACTCCAGCGGCCGCGAGACGAGCACGGCAACCTCAGGCTCAGGCGAATCCAGGGGGAGCGTGACAGGCTGTTCGGCGCGTCCTGAAACGGACGGGGCGGGCGGCGGCAGAGAGAACGCGGGTTGCTCAGTCTCGGACTCAGACACCCTCGCCGACTCGGTCGGGGGCGGAGCGGAAGTCGGAAGAATAGAACTGATGCTGTTCGGGGTCACCAGCACCGAAGAGACCGGGGCCTCAGCGCTCGCTGCAGTCCTCGTGTTCCGCACGATCACCCGAACCGGAGCACTAGTCATCCGGTTCTCAGAGTCGTCCATCGCCGAAACGTGAATCTCGTGCGGACCGTCCTCGGTCCTGGCAGTATCCCAGGTGTACTTGAAGGGCTCGTGGTTCGTGACCGCCTTGAGCGACTTGTCCACGAAGACCGACACGTATGGGCTCTTCCCGCTGTCGTCGCGGGCCTGAATAATGACGGGTACCTTGCCGGTAACCGTGGCGCCCTCTCGCGGGCTCTGGATCGTCACCTCAGGAGCCAGGAGATCGAGCGGGACAGGCGCCGCCACCGTTTCATCATCCGGCGCCGGAGCGGTGTTTGACACGCGGACTACCGAAGTGGCCATGCCCACGAACTGCTTCCCCGCATATGCCTGAACATCGAGCCTGTGCTGGCCGTCCTCCGTGCGAAGCGTGTCCCACAGGAAGCCGCACCGGCCCGACGCCAGAGGTGTATCGAATGACCGCTCCGTAATGCGCCTGCCATCGAGACTAACCTCAACCCTGGTGACCGGCTGCGCGGCGGGAGAGGAGAATACGACCGATATCTCAATGTCGCCGCCGGCGATGATCTCGCCATTTCTTGGAGATTCGATCGTCACAATAGGGGCTGGCGCGGCCAGCGAAACACCGGCCGTCACCACCATGAGTAGAAAAGTCGCAGAGATGAACCCGTATCGCATGTGAGTGTCCCCTCGCTGATGTGCATCCTTACACGGTCATCGTGACTTCCGCGCTAGACTGTATCACAGGGCTGGAGCGAAGTCAACCTGTCACTCCGCGGCGATTATACCATCGTTGACCTGCTCGCAGGTACGCTGCCCGGGGCGGACTATCAAGAACTCCGACTCATCCCAGTCGCCTGCGAGAAGCGCGTCCACCAACCGCCTGTCGCCCGGAATCTCCTCGTAGTCCCAGCAATTCCTCTCCGCGACAGCACGGGTGAAACGCCGGTACACGCTAATATCGCCAAGGCCGGTGTCAATCAGCGCGGCACGATCATAGTGGGCGAGCCAGAGCCCCTCCTGCTCGATCAGGTACTTCGCGTTGTCCTCGCCGAACTTCTCGAGATACTCCTGGTAGCGTTCCTCGGCCCGAACCTCGTGCGTTGACTTCAGCGTGCCCTGAGCCAAGTCGCCGTTCTTGTGCTCGATCCATCCCGAACTATAGTAGTATGTCCCCGGATGGTCACCGAACTGCCGGTCGTAACGCTCGCGGCTGCCCAGGAAAAGAGTGATGCAGTCGTGAACACGGGGGATGACAATCGGAATATCGCGGGCGACCAGATCGGCTGTCCCGCGGCTGCAGAGGCCGTAGCCGAGAACGATGTAGTCAAAACCGCCGCTGGAAGCGGCGTCAATGCGCTCCTGAACAGAACTCCGGAGCTTGTCCGGCTCGTCGTGCAGGCCGGAGTGCATGAACTCCAGGTGCACGATGTGCCGCGAATGCGCGGCGGCGTGGGCGGCCTCGCGGGCAAGAATCTCACAGACCAGTGCACAAAGCCTCAACGCCTCAACTCCTCAATGAGGGCTGCCACTTCCTTCAACTGCTGGACGATAGGTATGCCGTGCGGGCACTTCGGCTCGCATTCGCCGCATTCCGTGCACGCCCAGGGGCCCTTGTCCGGCGGAATTTTCAGAGCCCTCTGCCTCGCCCACTCCTCCAGTCCAAACACCTGGTAGTAGTTGCGCATACCGAAGAGCCTTGGAATCCTGACCCCGCTCGGGCAGGGCTGGCAGTAGCCGCAGCCGGTGCAGAACCGCTGGCCGAGGACCGAATACTCCTCGAGCGCCCTGACCGCAGCCGCCCGCTCCTCATGGCTCATCGGCGCGAAACTCTTAATCGCCGCCACGTTCGCTTCCACCTCTGCGACCGAAGTCATCCCGGACGGAGCGGTCGTGATCCCAGGGGTTGACAGCACGAAGGCGAGGGCAGACGCGGCCATGCTCGAGTACTGACCGGGAAGCAGCTCGCGCAGAACATCGGACGGAGTCGCCAGGAGCCCCCCGGCGAGCGGAGTCATGCAGACGACGCCCAGCCCACGCTCGCGCGCGAACTCAATGACCGGCTCGACAGTACGGTTCAGCATGTGATAGCTGAGTGTGCAGCTCTCGAAGCGGCCCGTGTCAATCATTCGGACCAGTTCCTCGTTCGTCTCGTGCGAGGTGAAGCCGATGTGTCCTATGAGCCCATCGCTCTTGAGCCTCTCCAGCAGATCGAGCGCCCCACCCTTCTTCGTAACTGCGTCGAACTCCGCCGCCTTGTAGTCCCAAACCTGGTAGAAATCGACGCGGTCTACACCAAGCCTCTTCAGCGAACGTTCGAACGCCCTCAGTGTGTCGTCCTGCGTGGTCTCCGGGTTCACTTTGCTCTTGCTGGAGATGTATACCTGGTCTCGCCGGCCTCGGACGCCGATGCCGACCTTGATCTCACTGCGGCTCTCACAGTACCACTCAGAAGTTTCCAGGTAGTTGACGCCGAGATCAATCGCGCGGCTGACAACCGACGCCGCTTGCTCATCGTCCTCGGGAAGACGCATACATCCGAGGCTCAAGATAGATAGGTCTTTGCCGGTTCGGCCCAGAGTTCTCCGCTGCAAGATTACAAACCCCTCTAACTGGCCCGGCCTGCCGCCGGGTGACAACGCCATCATTATACAGGCCGCGGCGTTCCCAGACAACACATGGGCCAAAACAGGCAGAGGATCGCAAGACCCTCTGCCCGCAGCAACTGTCACAGGCGGCGCGACCGCGCGTGTCAGCTTCTGAGCCGCTTCGTCATCGCGAGATGGGTACCCCGTTCCACTCTGACAAAGTCAACCGTGTCCATCAGGCTCCGCATCAGACTGAGACCGAATCCTCTGTTGCGGCGCCTGCACCTACGCATGTTCACCGGGAAACAGATGCCCGGGCCGGCATCAATCACGTCCACTCTCAGACTGTTTTCGCTCTTGGCGAAAACGATCTGGACGGAGTCGGCCTTGCCGTTCGGCGACCCGTGCTCCATAGCATTTGATACTGCCTCTCCAACCGCGAGTTTGACCCCGTAGGCGGTATCGAGGCTTATTCCCAGGCTTTCGCAGACGTCGGCGGTGACGCCGCGAATCAGCGACAGATACTTCGGATCACTGCGCACAGTAAGCGCCAGTCCCACATCGAGGTTTGATCCCGCGCTAGTCCGACGCGCGGCCGTCTCCACCTGGAACATCCAGCACCCGGCCGGCGTGCAGAGTACGTTCTCACTCGTAAGCTCTTCTGTATGCATGTTGGGCACACCTCCGATCACCCGTCCTGCATCCCTCGACGTGAAGGGTTGCACTAGAGACCGGCAATATGTGGGGGGACTCTCGCTCGCCACTAACCTCGGAGCCACTCGGCCTTCAAACGGATCGGCGAGAACCCGACGGCAATCGGGAGGCGGACAGAGGGGGGTTACGACTCAGATCAGCGATTCATGACCGGATGCTTACACACTCTCTATACCCATCGAACCTATGCGTTCAAACGCTTTTCCAACACATTCTTCGTGTATTAGACTGCTTGCGTTCACGTTTTAGACTCATAATTCGGCAAGCGAGGCACCTCTCCAATCACGTAGAACGACCCGGTGACCACGACAAGGTCGCCCGGGGAGGCGAGTTCAGTGGCGCGGACGAACGCATCCGCAACCGGTTCGACGGTCTCGATCTCAGGCACGAGGCCTTCGGCGGCCTCTGCGATTGATTCGGCGGGCATCGAGCGGGGATTGGATGCGGCGGTCGCGATAAGTACGTCGGCCATCGGAGCCAGGACGGCGACTACTTCGGCGATGGAATGGCCCGTGACCATCCCCATCACAAGGATCAGGCGATCGTAATCGAACTCGACTTCGATGGCGGCGGCAAGGGCCGACGCGGCCGATCGGTTGTGCGCGCCGTCGAGGACGACATACGGATTGGAGCGAATGACCTGCATTCGGCCGGGCATCCAGGCGTCCCGAAGTCCTGCGCGAACAGCCTCCTCCGGCACCTCCACACCGTGCTCCGTCAGCGCCTCGACCACACCGGCGGCGGTGGCGGCATTGGCGTACTGGAACGTGCCGCGCATCCCAACCTCCAGTCCCTCGTACCTTCGATAGACTCCATCGACGGCCAGCAACGGCATCCGTTCCGCCGGAAGCGCAGCGGCATCTGACGTGGTGTCTTCCGGCCTAATGGGGCGGACGGCGAAGCGGCCTTCCGAGCCGTCATACGGAGCAACCTGCCATAGAACCGAGTCCCGATCGAGGCAGATACTCCGAATGACGCCAAACGCGGCGGGATCGGTGACAGCGGTGACCAGGTGCCCACGTTGCTTCACGATCCCGGCTTTCTCAAAGGCGATCTCGGGGATCGTGGTGCCGAGCCGATCCGTGTGGTCGAGACCGATGCTGGTGATGACGCTGACGACGGGAGTAACGATGTTGGTGGCATCGAGACGGCCGCCGAGCCCGACCTCCAGCACGGCGAAATCAACGTTCTGCTCGGCGAAGTAGAGGAATCCGAGGGCGGTCTTGACCTCGAACTCGGTCGGATGCCCGAACTCCGTGCCGCCAAGCTCCTCGGCATAGGGGATCATGAACTCGACCAGTCGGGTGAAGTCCTCCTCAGGGATCATGCGGTCGTTGATCTGCACACGCTCGCGGATGTCGTAGACGTAGGGCGAGACGTACATGCCGGTCCTGTAACCGGCATGCCGGAGGATACCCGCGATCATGGCGGTCGTCGAGCCCTTACCATTGGTACCAGCGACGTGGATCGAACGGAACCCGTCCTGGGGATTGCCGAGCCGCTTGCAGAACTCGGCGAACCGCTCCAGACCCGGCTGCCAGCCGAGCTGCGTCAGCCAGTCCATGTATGCGAGCGCTTCTTCGTAGGTCATCTGCTATTCCGTGCTGATCCGGTAGGCCTCTTCGGCTGCGAAGACGACGAGCTTCGCGCACAAGTCGGTGTGCATCTTCTCCCGCTGGAAGCGTTCCCGCCCCTCGGCGGTGAGCATATCGCATCCGGTTAGAACCCGGCACTCGACGGCACCGAACTCGATCTCGCAGGCCCGCATGAGGCGTACGACTTTGGGATAGACCCTGTCCCTCGCGGCCGTGTCATCGCCGCCTTGACGACCGAGTTTGAGCCCGATCGCCATCAGCGCACCGGTGATCGCCCCGCAGACCTCGCCGTACCGGCCCATGCCTCCGCCAAACGGCGTGGCGATCCTCGGCACGCACTCCGACTCGATACCCAGCGCCTCAGTCAGTCCCAGCAGTGCCGACTCTGCGCAGTTGAACCCCTTGCTGAAGTGATCCACCGCAATCCGTGATGCTCTCTCTGCTGACATATCTCTCCTCCGTCTACGCGAACTTGCTCCGAACCTGCTTAGCGACCGCACAGCATCTTCTGGCCAGATCCGAGATGCTCTGCTTCTCATGACCGCGGATGTAGGTGCTGAGACCATCGCCGAACGGTCCTACCCACTTCTTCGGGAGCTTCCTCGCCCCGAGGATCGCGCCGACGATCGAGCCGGCCGTCGCGCCGGTACAGTCGGTGTCAACCCCACCCATGACAGTAAAGGAGATCGTCTTCTGAAGGTCGCCTTCGCCGTACCATAGTCCGGCCACGGTAAGGGCGGCATTGTTGAGCGTGTGTGCCATACTCATTCCGTCGTACTTCTTCGCGATCCGGGTCTCTGTTGCGCCCCAATCAGCGTCCTGCCTGCACCACTTCAGGGTCTCCTTGACGGTCTCCGTCAGCCTGCACTTCGCCGGGATCTCCGTGAGGCCGATCCGCAGGCACTCGATCGGATCGTTGACGACGAACGCGGCGGCGATGGCGGCGGAGAAGAACATCTCGCCGTACGTGCCGTTCATGATGTGACTGACGCTCGCATCTCGATATGCGAAGTCGGCGGCGACCTCCGGCAGTCCGGGAGCGGCATAGCCCCACGGATCGCTCCGGATGTCGGCGCCGATCCACTCCATATACGGATTGTCCTTCAGCGCGGTCTTCGGCGGCTTGAGGCCCTTCTTGAGGTTCTCCAACGCCACGTGCTCGGCGGTGCAGGCCATCGGAAGGAGCTTGACCCACGCCTCGCCGACGTGCCGGGAGGTGAAGCCAAGGCCGTACTCCTCGAGTATCAGGAGTCCGAGCACCGTGTAGGTGATGTCATCGTCCGGGCCGATGTGATCAATCCGTCCCTTGAGGAAGTTTATGATCGGCTCGGAATAGTGGTTCCCACGCCTCGGCGTATCCCTCCAGTATTCAGCTAACGGATAAGGTTGTTCAAGTATTCCAGCCCATTCTTGTATCTTTGTCCGGCTCCAGCCCTCGACCGGTATGCCGAGCACGCATCCCGCGCCTCGGCCGAGCCATGCGCCGAGCATCTTGTCGTAGAGTTGCTCATCCGTCAGATCGAACTTCAGCGACCTGGGGCCCTTCGGACGCGCCTTCAGGATGCTCTTGTACGCGACCGGCTCGAGGTACTTTGTGCCGAAAGGCGGGTCCTTCGATTCGAGCCCGCGACGCAGGGACCTCAGGTACGCGACGACCTCTTTCTCGATATCGGAAACGTCGAGGCCCTGTTCCTTGCGCAGGTCCATCCACGATCTGAAACTGCCGAACTCCCGGTCAAGCCCAGGGAAATACGCCATATCTCTCACACCTCCAGCGCGTGTTGTCTGCCAGGAGATTGTTAGGGGAAAGTGGAGGATCATCCTGCGTGGATTCCGTGGAGGCACGAGGGCGCCGACTGACCGGCGCTCAAGCGGCCGCGCCGCCCTCGCGCTCCACATCTGCTGCCTTCCAGATCTTAGACCGTCAAGGGCCGCCGAAACTTCAGCCACCGCGGACGATTTCGCATCTCAAGAGGGTTGCAGGAGTGGCCTCAGATATGCAAGAATAGAAGACAGGAGTATCTCCATCGCAGTTGTGATCCCGGTCTTCTGATCGCGACGGTCCGACATGCCGGGGGTATGCAGATTCGAGACGAGGAATAGCAGCATGTCAGGGAAAGACCTTGTTCTTGGTATCGACGTTGGTTCGGTAAGCGTGAACCTCGCCGTTGTCACCCAGGAAGGTGAGATACTACATACCCGGTACGTCAGACACAAGGGCCGTCCGATGCAGGTGACCGCCGATGAGGTGGACTCACTGCTGCTGCAGTACGGCGATCGTATCGCTGGATGTGCGGCAACCGGTACCGGCGGACGCCCGGTCGCCGGAACTCTGGACGGCGTATTCGTCAACGAGGTGATCGCGCAGGCATCTGCCTCCGCGCATCTATACCCCCATGTCCGCACAGTCATCGAGATCGGCGGCGAGGACTCCAAGCTGATATCGCTCAAACCGGGCGAGAACGGCGGCCCCGCCTCGATCGCGGACTTCCAGATG
This sequence comes from Armatimonadota bacterium, assembly GCA_017993055.1. NCBI lineage: Bacteria > Bacillati > Armatimonadota > Armatimonadota bacterium. The sequence goes on along the minus strand of JAGONM010000003.1, from coordinate 86,203 downwards.
AACACGGTCTGCGCCGCCGGCACAGGCTCCTTCCTCGACCAGCAGGCCACCCGAATGAACCTCGACATTGAGGAGTTCGGCGAACTGGCACTCAAGTCCGAGACCCCGCCCAGAGTCGCGGGCCGGTGCACCGTCTTCGCGAAGAGCGACATGATCCACCTGCAGCAGAAGGCCACGCCCGTGCACGACATCGTAGCGGGACTATGTTTCGCGCTGGCCAGGAACTTCAAGAGCACGGTGGGCGCGGCGAAACAGATAGACACCCCGGTCGCCTTCCAGGGCGGAGTCGCAGCAAACCCCGGCATTGTGCGGGCGATGAAGAGTGTGCTGGGCCTAGAGGACGGCGATTTGATCATCCCGAAGGAGTTCGGCTGTACAGGCGCAATCGGCGCGGCGCTCGTTGCCCTTCGAGGCGATATGCCCGCCGCACGTTTCGAAGGCCTATCGGAACTCCGCGAAGGATGTCAGCCGGCTAGTCAGGACCAGGCCTCGGAGAAGCCGCTCAGACTTGACAGGTCGGTCTTGCCTGCTGACAATTCGTGCGATGCGCCGCCGAGCCAGAAGGTTGCGGCGTATCTCGGAGTGGACGTGGGTTCCGTAAGTACCAACGTGGTCGTCATGGACGCAGACAAGCGGGTTCTCTCGAAACGGTACCTGCCGACCGCCAGCAGACCGATCGAGGCCGTCAACCAAGGGCTGAAGGAAGTCGGCGACGAGATAGGAAATCTGGTGGACATCAAGGGCGCATGCACCACCGGCTCGGGAAGGTATCTGATCGCAGACCTGATCGGTGCGGACGTCGTTCGCAACGAGATCACGGCTCAGGCGCGCGGAGCGGTCGAGGTTGACCCCGGGGTGGACACGATCTTCGAGATCGGCGGCCAGGACTCGAAGTACATCAGTCTGAACAACGGCGCCATCGTCGATTTTGAGATGAACAAGGTCTGCGCGGCGGGGACAGGATCCTTCCTGGAGGAACAGGCAGAGAAGCTGGGAATCAGCATCAAGCAGCAGTTTGGAGAACTTGCGCTGAAGTCCGATGCTCCTGTGAACCTCGGGGAAAGATGCACCGTCTTCATGGAGACGGAACTGGTGCGCAACCAGCAGGACGGCGCTAACACCGAAGACCTAGTCGCGGGACTCAGCTATTCGATCGTACGCAACTACCTCAACCGGGTCGTCGGAACAAAACCCGTCGGAAACAAGATATTCTTTCAGGGTGGAGTCGCCGCGAACAAGGGCGTGGTCGCTGCCTTCGAGATGGTCACCGGCAAGCCGATCATCGTCCCCAAACATCATGAGGTGACGGGGGCACTCGGATGCGCCTGCCTAGCGATGGAGGCCGACAGAGGTGAAGGAAGCTCGTTCAAGGGATTCGACCTCAGCAACAGGAACTACGAAGTATCCTCTTTCGAGTGCAGGGACTGCGCGAACCACTGCGAGATCAACCGCGTAACGGTCGAAGGAGAGAAGCCACTCTTCTACGGCTCGAGATGCGAGAAGTTCGATGTGGACCGCCGGGCGGGGGAGAAGTCACTGTTCCCGGACCACTATGCAGAGCGCGAGGATATGCTACTAGCGCCGTATGTCCCGTCCGAGCCGATCCCGACGGGCGCGCCGAGAATAGGCATCCCCAGAGCGCTGTTGTTCTACGAACTATATCCGTTCTGGCAGGCCTTCTTCCGCGAACTTGGATGCGACATCGTAGTCTCGGACCCCACAACAAAAGCGATCATCCACAACGGGGCCGAGCGGTCAGTCGCGGAGACGTGCTTTCCGATGAAGGTTGCGCTCGGCCACACACTCAATATCCTCGAGAAGGAGATCGACTACGTATTCCTGCCCAGCGTGATCAACATGTCCAGGCCAGACGAGCGGATGACAGACAGCTTCGTCTGTCCGTACGTTCAGAGCCTTGTCTACACGATCAAGTCGGCGATCGATTTCCGGGCCCTCGGGGTTGAGGTTCTTCAGCCTGTCATCTACCTCCAACTAAACCACAAACACAGAGCAAAGGCGCTGGAAGACGTCGGCAAGAGGCTCGGACGATCCCGGAGCGAGGTGGCTCGCGCCGTAGAGGCTGCGCAGGCACATCTGGAACGCTTCCAGCAGAGGCTTCAAGCGAGAGGGCAAGAGATTCTCGCCGATCTTGGATCGGATGAGAAAGCGATAGTGGTTATCGGGCGCGCGTATAACACATGTGACGCCGGCTCGAACCTGGAGATCCCTCGCAAGCTGAACAAAATGGGCGTGCGGTGCATTCCGATGGACTTCCTGCCGCTCGACTCCGTTCGCCTGCCTGAGGACTGGACGAATATGTACTGGCGTTACGGCCAGAAGATACTCTGCGCGGGCGAGTTGGTCGCCGACGACCCCAGGCTGTTTCCCCTTTACCTGACGAACTTCGGATGCGGTCCGGACTCGTTCGTGCACAAGTTCTTTCGCGAGCGCCTGGGATCTAAGCCGTGCCTCGTGATAGAAGTGGACGAGCACAGCGCCGACGCGGGAATGATCACACGCTGCGAGGCGTTTATGGACAGCCTGGAGCACGCAAGCGAGAAGGCCGTCGGAGCCAGGGTCTACCGCAAGGTAGACATAGATCACGGCACGCACAGGACGGTCATGATCCCCAACATGAGCGCCCACGCCTATGCACTCGCGGCCGCGTTCAAGTCCTGTGGAATGAACTCCGAGGTCCTTCCGCCTCAAGACGAGGAAACTCTCGAATGGGGGCGCCAGTTCACGACAGGCAAGGAGTGCTTTCCCTGCATCGTAACGACAGGCGACATGGTCAAGTTCGTCAAGCGCCCCGACTTCGACCGCGACAGGTACGCCTTCTTTATGGGCGGATCCGGCGGCCCGTGCAGATTCGGCCAGTACAACGCTCTCCAGCGGATGGTGCTGGACCAGTTGGGCTATCCCGACGTACCGATCTATGCGCCGAACCAGGCATCGAGTTTCTACGACGATATCGGCATCGTCGGGCGCAAGCTGCTCGAGCAGGGATGGAAGGGCATCGTCGCCGTTGATATGCTGGAGAAATGTCTCCGCGAGACGAGACCCTACGAGATGATCAGCGGATCCACCGACGAGGCCTTCGGCAGATGCGTCAAGATCGTCTCGGACGCAATCGCGGAGGATGCAGACCTCGTCACCGCGCTGAGGAGATGCCGCAGCGTGTTCGAGACGGTGCAGGTTGACCGCAGCGTACAGAAGCCGATCATCGGCTACGTCGGTGAGTTCTATGTCCGCGCAAACGCCTACAGCAACCAGGACATCGTCCGCAGGATCGAAAACCTCGGCGGAGAGGTCTGGGCCGCGCCGCTTCTTGAATGGCTGCTCTACCGAAACGTCCGCCGTGCGTTTCGAGCGAGACTCGCGGGCGACCTCAAGCTGTGGGGCAAGAACAATGTGATGGATTTCTTCATGAAGAAGCATGAGCACGACTACGCGCACGTCTTCGACGGCTTCCTAAGGAATTGCTACGAACCGTCAAGCGCCGAAGTGCTCGACCTGGCTGCCCCCTATGTACACCGCAGTTTCGAGGGCGAAGCGATCATGACAGTCGGCAAGGCGGTGGACTTCGTCAACAAGGGCTTGGCGGGGATCGTGGCCGTCATGCCGTTCACGTGCATGCCCGGAACAATCTCAAACGCGCTTCTCAAGAGGGTCCGCGAGGAAATGGGCGAGTTCCCATTCCTCAACATGGTCTACGATGGGGTCGAGCAGGCGACCAGCGAGACTCGGATCGAGGCATTCATGCATCAGGCGCGGGAATACGCGAACCGCGTCGTTGCTCGCGACGCAGAGCTCTCTTGAGCTTGCGCCACGCACAAATTAGGTATTTTTACCTGTTGACAGGTTAGCCTGAAGGTGTTAGATTGGTACAGAGGACGAATTGTAGTCCACGGAGCGCCGAAACACAACGCGTTTTGGGCCTTGGTGCGCATGATGCGGCGTGTCGTCGCTTTGGGTTCACGGCCAAGCAACTCATCGGCAGGAGGAACATTCAAGATGAAGCGAACGATTATCGGCCTGGTGTTGGTCTCGCTGGCAGCGATGCTGCCCGCATCAGCAGCACTCACAACCATCACGTCGCCTCCGGGCACCGTAGTTTCCGGGTGGAGCTTGATAGCGCTTCCGGGGATTCCGGTTGATCCCGACCCGCTGGTTGTGATGAACGGCATTGACATTGACGGCAAGCTCACTCGCTGGGATGCCGCTACCCAGAGCCTCTATCAGTATGACCTCTGGACCCCGGAAGTGTTCGGCAACATGCTGCTGACGGACGGGTACTGGGTTCAGTCCGATTCGCCCGGGACTATCTCGTACGCCGGCCTGGACGACAACAACTCGATGGATGTCTGGATCAGCCTTCCGAAGGCGGGTTGGTCGCTGATAGGCAATCCCTTCAACAGGGACTTCACCTGGGCCGACGCGAAGGTCGTGGACGGCAACGTGACGGTGAGCCTGCAGGATGCGGCATACACAAACAACTGGCTCAGCTCTGTGGGGATGTGGTGGGATGCCGGCACTCAGTCGCTCTATGACATCGGCCTGCCCGATGACTGGCCCTACACGGAGACCATGCAGGCATGGCACGGCTACTGGATTCAGAGCAACGTCGACAAGATCGCCCTGATTCTCGAGTCCAGCTAGGCGCACCGGCAGAAACGTCGAACTGCCTGTAAGCCATCATCCTGATGGTGCTTGTCGCAGAAGAGTATACTTTTCTCCGGACAGGTTTTGTACCCTCCGCCGAATGATGAGAACGCCTGCCAGATCGGCAGGCGTTCTTCTCTTGCAGTCCCGTCTTCGGAGCACTTCGGTTCAGAATCGATAACTATAACGCGCAACGATTACTCTTCCTCAGCCGCAGTCTCCGACATCTTCTCCGCTCTCGCCGTGAGCAATGCCTCCGCAGTCGGGGCATCCAGTATGCGCGACATCATTGTCGTCAACTCGGCGTTCACATCGACATCCGCTCTAAGGGCGGAAGCCAGCTTGTCCACTCCCACGGACAGCACCCTGGAGTCCGCGGACCGAATGCTGTCCAGTAGTCCGGAAATCTCGGCCTTCATCCGCGTCGTCTCTTCGTCCTTCAGCTTCTGCAGTTCGTTGACCGCCTCTTCCCGAGATTCCCCGGTCAATCCCGCGAGCTTCTCTTGTCCGATCGTGAACCACTCATCCATCCTGTCGAGCTTCTTGACCTCAAGCAGTTCGGCGACGAGCTTCTCCCTGATCTGCGGATACTTGTCCTGAGGCGCAAACCTCACGTCTCCCACCATCTCCCCGGCGCGCTTCAAGGCTTCGGGGCTTCTGCGGACATCACGGACCTGCTTTGCAGTCAGAAGCTTGACCGCCGAGGCTACATATCCATCGTAGTCGGCCCAACCCTGCTTTCTCAATGACTCGAGTTCCCTGAGACCGGCATCCGCTAGCGATTTCGGAGTTGCGGGCACGGGCTTACCGTTGAGCAGGGCGTCCTTCATCTGCTCCAGAGGCGTCTTGATCTTCTCCAGTATCTGCTGTTCCTTCCGCGAGTACTCGAGACGTTTCGTGTTGACCTGCGCGACCTTCGCCGCGAGTTGGACCAGCTGGCTTCTGGAAAGACCCAGATCACTGATCATCTGCAGAACGTCAACCTCCGATCCCAGTTGCTTCAGTTCGGAACTCGAAACAGCCGCGACACCCCCAGTATCGTCGGCGCAAACTGCCGGGACGAAGCCTAACACGAAGCCCAGAACGATTGACGAAACCACTGCTCGATGATTGATCACCTGAGCCATTTTGATACTCCTCCCAAACCCGGCTCCTGAGTCTTGCAGAGCCGGCACAGGTTACGACGTGAAAGGCCGACTAATCGTTACGCTCGAGCAACACCTGTTCGCCCGAGCCAACCGACTTCAAGACCTGCACATCGCCGAGCACTCTGCCGACGACGTTCACTTCGCTGGCCGCGCGGCACTCCGACCCGCGACTGGCCGGTGTCGGACCGAAGAATATGCAAAACGCGCTCCCCGGGGGCCAGTAGGCAATATCGCCTATCTCGACAACCTCTCTACCGTCCTCCGACCCCGCGTTCACGGGGATGCCGAAGTAGATCTCGTCGCCCCATGTGTTTACGCGCCCTTCGATCGGAAGCGCAGCCCAGATAGCATCGGCGGTCTTACTGTCGTTCAACTCCGCCACAACCCCGACCCCACCGGCAGTGATCCTGATCACTCTGGCCATAGCACAACCTCCACCCTAGAACTGATGAGCACTCACCCCAAACTAGTTGTCCGCATTGAAGCGAGTTTCCTGCCGACCGATCCGAGGTATACGAGCACGGATTCCTTGCGCACGATCGCTCCGATGGGCTATGATGTGAGCAACATGGACGATGGGCGACTCTCACCATTCCTGACATACGCCGCCGTTATCCTCGGCGCCGCATTGACCGCAGCAATCGGTGTATACCTGGTCGCCACCACGAACCCGCGCGTGCCCGGCAAGACCGTTATCCGCTGGTGCGTCGATCCGAACCCGATCCGCAAGGAACAGATCAAGCTCTTCGAGTCCAAGCACCCGGATATCAGCGTGATCAACGACCCCGGCGCTGAGGCCCAGCGGCTTCTCACCCAGCTCGCCGGCGACGTCCCGCCGGACGTGATGGCGATCTACGACCCGCAGACGATCCGCCTGTTCGCCAAGAACGACGTGCTCCTCGACCTCCGACCTTACGTGGAGAGATACCAACTTCCGGTGGACAAGCTCTATCCCGGCCTGAAGCCGTACATCTACTACGTCGACAGGATAGTCGGCGTCCCGGAGAACTGCGGGCCATACGTGCTCTTCTACAACAGGAAGATGTTCCGCGAGGCAGGCGTCCCCTACCCCGAGCCCGGATGGACCTGGGATGAATGCCTCGATGTCGCCAAGAAGCTCACTAAGTACAGAGTAGTGAACGGGCGGAAGCTCCCCATCCAGAAGGGACTCTACGTCGGCACGAGCGACTGGTGGTTCTTCATCTGGATGCACGACGGACACCTCTACAGCCCGGACTTCAAGACCTGCACGATCGACTCCGAGGCCGCCAAGAAAGGCATCCGCTTCTGGGCAGACCTCCGGCTCAAGTATCATGTGACTCCGACCACCAGTGAGGCCCAAAGCATGGCTCCGACGGGCGCATGGGGGAGCGACGCCCTGCTCTTCCGCGAGTCACGAGTGGCGATGATGATCTCCGGGCGCTGGCTTGCGATCCAGTACCGGGAGCAGAAGGACCTCGACTGGGATGTCGTGAGCGTTCCTCACGGCCCGAACCGCGTGACCCTGCTGGCGAGCAAGTGCTACTCGATCCCGAAGACGTGCCGGCACAAGCACGAGGCGCTCACGTTCATCAAGCACCTCCTCAGCATGGACAATCAGCTTCTCGTGGCGAACTACGGTGACGGCATCCCAACGCTCCAGGACAGGGAGATCGAAAAGGCTTTCTCATACAATCCCGCTTACCCAAGCGAGAAGAACAACAAGCTGCACATCGAGGAGATGAAGTACGCCAGGGTGCAGGAGTTCTCGCCATACATCAATGCGCTCGATTCGGCCGCGATCATGTCGGTCGAGTTCGACAAGATGTGGCTGGGATCGCAGAGCCCCGACCAGGCGTGCGACAGAATAGCCAGGAGGATCAATGCGGTGATCCGGCGCAACCTGGCGAACCCGAATTTCCTGGACTAGAGCAACGGGACCGATGGGACGGATTTGACCTATGGGACGCATGACATACAAGAGGCGCGAGGCACTGGCGGCATATGGATTCCTGCTGCCCAACTTCATCGGCTTTCTGGTGTTCACCAGCATCCCGGTGGTTGTCTCGCTCGTCATGGCGTTCACCCACTGGAACATATTCAAGGCGCCGACCTGGGTGGGCCTCGAGAACTTCGTCAGTCTGCTGGGATTCCACCGCGAGGGAGGGCAACTGACATCGAACGACCCGTTCTTCTGGCAGTACGTCTACAATACGGTCTACCTCATGGCGGGAATACCGGTCGGGATGGCCGCGAGCCTGATCACAGCCCTCATCATGAACCAGAAGATCAAGGGCATCGTGATCTTCCGAACGCTCTACTTCCTGCCGGCGGTCTGCTCAGGCGTCGCGCTCCTGATCCTCTGGAAGTACCTCTACAATGCGGACATCGGCCTGATCAACAAGTCGATCCGGCTGGTGGGCGAATCGATCTACGGAAACAAGCTCTTCGCACTGGGATTCACGATATTCACCGCCGTCTTCTTCGGGATCATCGCGCTGGGAGTGGTCGGGCTCGTTCTGTCCCTCGTCCACTGGCTCTCAGAGAAGCTGAGGCTCACGTGGCCGGAATGGCTCTTCCGCGGACTGATTGTCTGCGCGGGAGCGGCGATCTTCATCGGAATGGGAGTCTATGGGCGGCAGGTCTACTCGATCATCAGCTTCTTCTTCGGGACTCCGCCGGACTGGCTCGGAACGGTCCAGTGGGCGAAACCCTCGCTGATCCTGATGGGACTCTGGGGCGGACTCGGCGGCTACAACATGATCCTCTACCTCGCCGCGCTCCAGGGCGTCCCGACATCGTACTACGAGGCCGCCGAGATCGACGGCGCGGGTCCGTGGCAGAAGTTCTGGGCGGTGACCTGGCCGATGATCAGCCCGACGACGTTCTTCATCCTCGTGATGAGCGTGATCGGCGGATTCCAGGGCGGATTCATGGTCGCGAATGTGATGACCGGCGGCGGACCGGCCGGAAGCACGACGACGGTCGAGTACTACCTCTACCAGACGGCGTTCGAGAAGTTCAACATGGGGTACGCCTCCGCGATCGCCTGGTTCCTCTTCGCCGTGATACTGCTGATGACGATGCTGACCTGGCGAATCGGCGGAAGGGTGGTCACGTATGAATAGGCTAATGAACCCTCTGATGAAGGCAGGCCTCTACACCATCCTGAGCGTCGGCGCGATCAGCATGCTCGTGCCGTTTCTCTGGATGATAAGCACGTCCATCAAGCAGCCGAACGAGGTGTTCGCGCCGGGCGGCGGGATCAACCTCTTCCCGGAGCACATGGTCTGGAAGGACACGGTGTTAGGCGGCCAGCCGATCCGCGCGTGGTGGGGCAACTACCCCGACGCCTGGAGGGAGATAAACTTCCCCCGACTCTACCTGTCGAGCATCTTCGTGGCGGTGATCGGCACTTTCGGTCAGGTACTTACGAGCGCGATGGCGGCGTTCGCCTTCGCCCGGCTCCATTTCCCCGGCCGCGACAAGCTCTTCTTCGCCTACCTGGCGACGATGATGATCCCCGGCTCGGTGACGATGATCCCCGTGTTCGTCATAATGAAGAACCTGGGCTGGATCAACACGTACCAGGCGCTCATCATACCCGGACTCTTCAGCGCCTATGGAACCTTCATGCTCCGCCAGTTCTTCATGGGGCTCCCCGGCGAACTCGAGGACGCAGCGAAGATCGACGGCTCGGGGTACGTCGGCATCTTCACGCGGGTGACGCTCCCACTCTCCAAGCCGGCGCTCGCGACCCTGACGACCTTCACCTTTATGGGCTTCTGGGGGAGTTACATGTGGCCGCTCATCGTGACCGTCACCGAGGCACCGCGAACCCTCCCGATCGGCCTGAGGTATTTCGTCGGGCAGCACGCGACGAACTACACGCAGCTCATGGCCGGCTCGGTCATCGCCCTGATCCCGGTTCTGCTGCTCTTCATATTCAACCAGCGCTACTTCGTCGAAGGCATCAAACTCAGCGGGATCAAGGGGTAGAACGGCGTTCGACCCAGGTATGCCAGTCCTCGCCTATGTCGCCACGGCGGCGGTAGCGCTCCATGAGGCGGCCGCAGGCACAGGTCCGCTCCCTGCTGGAGAGCCTGCTCACCAGTTCGCGGATGATCTCCGGGAATCGCCCGACCGCCGCATCGACGATCCGCCTCTGCTCATCGCTGATCAGCCCCTCGAAGAGCACGCCGGGGACGAACCGGCTAGGCTTGATGCCCTCGGCGTAGTTCGTCACGTAGCAGATCGACATATAGCACATCTCCAGTTCCTTGGCGAGGAAGACCTCCGGGACGAGCGTCATGCCGACCAGATCGCCGCCAAACGCCTTATACTTGCGGATCTCGGCGGGCGTTTCCAGGCGCGGACCCTCGGTGCAGACGTAGGTCGCGGTATCTCGGTGCTCGGCATCGAGGTCGGAGAGCACTGTGGATGCGTTGACTAGAAGCTCCGGGCAGAAGACGGGATTCTGGCGGACGAAACCGATCCCGAGACCCTCGAAGAACGTGTACGTCCGGCGCTTCGTCTCGTCGAGCAGATCGTCCGGCAGCACGTACTGACCGATAGTCAAGGAATCGTCTATCGCGCCGGGTCCCGACCAGGAGATGATACGCGCAGTCCCCAGATCCTTGAGCGCCCAGATGTTCGCGCGATAATTCACAGACGGCGCCGCGATATGGTAGCCCTTATCACCGTGGCGCGAGAGGAAGAGGAACTCGGCGTCGGCCGCGGCAAACCGGTGGATCGGCTGCGAGTCGCCGAACGGCGTCGAGATCGGTCCGACTCGCTCCCCGGCAAAGCTTCCGTTCTGCAGGAGCGTGTACGCGCCGCTCCCGCCTATGACTGCGATTGCGTCACTCATTGGCTTCCACCAGATCGTAGTATGTATTCCTCTTGCGCGGCGTGTACCCAGCCCCGGATATCGCCTCACGCAACTCATGCTCACTCATGCGGAACCGGATACCGGCCGCCGCAACGACGTTCTCCTCGATCATCGTGCTGCCGAGATCGTTCGCCCCGAACTTCAGCGATATCTGGCCGATCTTCGCCCCCTGCGTGACCCACGATGCCTGCAGGTTGGCAACGTTGTCGAGGAAGAGCCTGGATATTGCCAGGGTACGCAGGTACTCGTACGCCCCGACCTGCTCACCGCCGATATCGGTGTTCGACGGCTGGAAGGTCCAGGGAATGAATGCCGTGAACCCGCCGGTACGGTCCTGGAGGGTCCTGATCCGCGACAGATGCTCGACGCGGTCAGGGTAGGTTTCCGCGTGGCCGAACATCATGGTGGCCGTAGTACGCATCCCGAGGGTATGAGCGGTCTCCATGACGCCGATCCACTGGTCGGGGGAGCACTTCCCGGGGCTCACCGCTCTCCGGATGGAGTTGGAGAGAATCTCCGCCCCGCCACCCGGAAGCGAGTCGAGCCCCGCACCCCTAAGCCGACCGATGACTTCCTCTATCGTGAGACCCGAAACCTTGGCGATGTTGACGATCTCCGGTGGGGAGAACGAGTGCAGGTCTATGTCGAAGCGCTCTTTGATGCCACTAACCAACCGCTCGTACCACTCAATTCTCAGGTCAGGATGCAGGCCGCCTTGCATCAGAATCTGGGTCGCGCCGAGTTCGACCGCCTCTTGTATCTTTCGGTGGATCTCCTCGTCTGAGAGCAGGTACGCCTCTGACGACTCGGCATCCCGCCAGAAGGCGCAGAATCGGCACTTGGAGGTGCAGATGTTCGTGTAGTTGATGTTCCGGTCTACGACGTAGGTCCGGTACGGCTCGGGATGCATCCGGAGGCAGACGGCATCGGCGGCGAACCCCAGTTCGAGGAGTTGGCCCGACTCGAAGAGCGTCAGGGCGTCTGATCCGCCCAGTCGCTGACCCGCCAGGACTCCCTCAAGGATGGCGACCCAGTCCGTCATCTCAGGTAGATTCCATTCTGCGAGTCGCAGAACACCGACACCGGGCCCATGCGAAGGCCGGGCACCATGGCGCAGGATTTCTGCCGGAACAACTCCAGCGCCTGGTAGTGCCGCTCGGTCATATCGTAGTCCATGATCTCGCTGAGATACCTGTAACAGACCTCAGACGGCAGGTCGAGGCGCTTCGACTCCGACTCGCTGATCTCGTCAAGCGATGCCATGCCCCGCTGCCTGGCCTCGGTGAGAATGTCGACCAACTCGGGAGATGCCATGTCGGGATTCACCGCCCAAACCGCGAAGACGAACGGCAGGCCAGTGAGCAACTTCCATTCCTCGCCCAGATCGAGCATCGGCCAGCGGTCCTGGGGCGAGGTCATCGTGATGTCGCCGATCGTGACCGCGGCGTCGCACAGGTCGAGCATCTCCTCGACGTCCGGCCGCATATCCACGAAATCCGGCACGATCCCGTAGCGCTCGCGAAGAATGATTCGCGCGAGATTGACCGACGAGAGCGAACTGGTATCGAGGGCGACGGTGCGCAACTGATCGACAGGCTTGCCGAGGAAGATCCGGACGCTATCCGCCGGGCCGTCGCAGCCGATGCAGATCCCGGGTACCATCTGCAGGCCCGGGTTCTCGAAGCATGCGAAGACCGACAGAAGTCCGGCCGCGATCTCCTTGTCCTGGAGTTTCTGCGCCAACCTCGAAGGGACGTCGGTGATCAACTCGACTCGCGGTTCGCGTTCGAGGCCATGGACTAACGGCCTGCCGTTCAAATATGGCACTGCACCGATCTTCATCTCTCTACCTCGTTGTAGAGAGTATCGCGCTCGACGGGGATCGTGCCTGTCTCGGAGATCAGCCGGAGTATCTCGGGAACGGAGAGGCCCTGGGGGGTCTCCGCCCCGGCGGAGTGGGTGATCTTCTCCTCGACAACCGTGCCGTCGAAGTCATCCGCGCCGAAATGGAGGGCGACCTGTGCCAGCTTGAGGCCGAGCATGATCCAGAAAACCTTTATGTGGTCGAAGTTGTCGAGCATCAGCCGAGAAACGGCGATCATCTTCAAGTCGTCGATCCCCGAGCGCTTCCCGAAGTTCGAGATGTCCGTGCCCTGGGGGTGGAACGCGAGCGGGATGAACGCTAGGAATCCGCCGGTCTCGTCCTGCAGATCCCTCAGACGGAGCATGTGGTCTATGCGCTCCTCAGGGGTCTCTATGTGTCCGTAGAGCATCGTGGCGTTCGAGCGGATGCCGAGTTGGTGGGCGGTGCGCATCACATCGAGCCAGCCGTCTGATGAGAGCTTCTCGGCACACAGGTTCTTCCGGATTCTGGGAGCGAAGACCTCAGCCCCTCCTCCGGGAAGTGATCCGAGGCCCGCGTCGCGAAGCCGGATCAGCGTGTCCCTGATGCTGAGGCCGGCGATCTTTGCCAGGTGATCGATCTCGACCGCCGTGAACGCCTGAATGTGGACGGCCGGCATCAAGCGCCTGAGTGCAGAGAGCATCTCCACGTAGTAGCTGAACGGCAGATCAGGGTGCAGACTCCCGACGATGTGCAGTTCGGTGTAATCAATCTCCTGCCGGACTTCGTCCGCCCGACAGATCACCTCTTCGAGGCTCATCGTGTATGCACCCTGCTCGCCCTCGTTCTTCCGGAACGCGCAGAACCGGCAGTGGTTCTTGCAGAGGTTGCTGTAGTTGATATGCCGGTTGACGATGTAGTAGGTCCGGTCGCCGTTCATTCGCCGGCGGACGAAGTTGGCCGCCCAGCCGATCGCCAACAGGTCGTCGGACGCGAAGAGCCGCACGCCATCCTCGAAGTCAAGGCGAACCGCCCGCTCCACCTTCTCGACTATGTCGCCGATATCGGACTTCAGCGCCAGTTCTCTCATCAAGCAGCCCTTCTGACCAACAGATCAACCAAAGCAAAGATAAGAAAGCCTATGCTTACTAATCCGTTCGTGCTGAAGAATGCGACGTTCACTCTGCTGTAATCGTCCGGCCTGACGAGGCCCTGCTCGTAGGCCAGCAACCCGGCAACGAGGGCCGTCCCGACCCAGTACAAGGTCCCGAGTTCAAGTATCATCCCGAACCATGTCAGCAGAAGCACTGCCGCCAGGTGAAATCCCCGCGAAACGAGGAGCCCTGCAGCCGGTCCGAGCGCCTTCGGGATTGAGAAGAGCCCCTGTTTACGGTCGAACTCCAGGTCCTGGAGCGAGTAGATGATGTCGAAGCCGGCGGTCCAGAACATCACCGCCGCCGATAGCACCATCGGCGCGAAGTCGAGCCGTCCCGTCACCGCGATCCAGGCGCCGACGGGGGCAATCCCGAGCGCAAGGCCAAGCACCAGATGCGAGAGCGACGTGAAACGCTTAGTGTAGGAGTAGCCCAGAACGATCAACAGCGCAACCGGCGAGAGCGCGAAGGCCAGTGGATTCAGCATCCACGACGCCAGCACGAAGACGGCTGCCGAGCCGAGGGTGAACCACCAAACCTCGGCCAGCCTGACCGCACCGATCGGAAGAGCGCGCCCGGCGGTTCGCGCATTCAGCCTGTCGTAGTGAAGATCGGCGATGCGGTTGAATGCCATCGCGGAGCTTCTGGCGCCGACCATCGCGACGAGGATCCAGAGCATCGCCCAAAGCGACGGCATTCCGTTCGCAGCGAGGAACGCGCTGGTGAGCGCAAATGGGAGCGCGAAGATCGTGTGCTCGAACTTGATCATCTCGAGGATCGTGCGCACTTTCGCCAACACGGCGCTACTCCTCGATTCCATGCCACTCTGGCGCCGAGGGGTGCACGAAACCCAACTGCTGGATCACTCGTGCTACGACGAACTCCACCATGTCATCAACCGTCTTCGGATGCGAATAGAAGGCAGGCGATGCGGGCAGGATGATCGCCCCCGCTTCCGCGAGCCGCGTGAGATTGCGGAGATGGATGAGGTTGAACGGCGTCTCGCGAACGACCATGATCAGCTTGCGATTCTCCTTCAGGCAGACGTCGGCGGATCGTGTGATAAGGTCGCTCGATACGCCTGACGCGATCCGACCCGCGGTACCCATGGAGCACGGGATGATGACCATGCCTTCGGACGCGACCGACCCGCTGGCCGGCGGCGCGGTCAGGTCGTTCGGCGAGCAGAGCGTGATCTTCTCTGACAACGTGCCGAGGGACTCATCGGCGTCCGCATAGAGACCAACTTCCGTCCTGATGACGGTCCTCGCGTTGTCCGACACGATCGTGTAGATGCGGTCGTAGTGACGGAGAATGCTCTCGAGAAAGCGGACTCCGTAGACACTTCCGCTCGCTCCGGTTATCGCGACTACAAGGGTGCGTTCCACTCTCATACTTCTAGAGGCCCAACTCATCCCAGACGGAATCAATCTTCCTGACAACGTCAGGGCTCATCACGATCTCATCGGGCCATTCACGGGAATGTCCCTCGCTTGGGAGCTTCTTAGTCGCGTCGAATCCCATCTTGTTTCCGTAGCCGAGTTCCGACGAAGCGTGATCGAGGATATCCAGCGGACCCTGGACGAACTCTATGTCCCGCTTCGGGTTCACATTGTTGCCCAGCCGCCAGAGAACCTCGCTCATATCCTGGACGTCCACACGCTCGTCCACGACTATGATCATCTTTGTGAACGCCATCTGCCCCATGCCCCAGAGAGCGTGCATGACCTTCCGTGCGTGGCCGGGATAGCGCTTCGCAATACTCACGACGGCGAGGTTGTGGAACACGCCTTCGATCGGGAGGTTGATATCCACGATCTCAGGAAGCTGCAAGCGAAGGAGTGGAAGGAAGATGCGTTCGGTCGCCTTCGCCATGAAGCAATCTTCCTTGGGCGGCCTGCCAACGATGGTCGCCGGATAGATCGCATCCTTCCTGCGCGTTATGCAGGTGACGTGGAAGACCGGGAACTGGTCGGCGAGCGAGTAGTAGCCGGTGTGGTCGCCGAACGGGCCTTCCACCCGCCGCTCACCCGGGTCAACATGGCCCTCGATGACGATCTCCGCATCCGCGGGGACCTCGATGTCAATCGTCTTGCACCTGACCATCTCGACAGCCGACTTCCGCAGGAATCCCGCGAAGATCATCTCGTCGAAATCCTCGGGGAGAGGCGCTGTCGCCGCGTAGATGATCGCCGGATCGCCGCCGAGCCCAACCGCAACTTCCATGCGCCGCCCGAGCCGCTCGTACTCCGCATAGTGCCGGGCGCCGACCTTGTGGGGATGCCAGTGCATGCCGGTGGTCTTCTCATCGTAGACGTGCATCCGATACATGCCGACGTTTCGCACGCGGGTGTGCGGGTCCCTGGTGAAGACCATCGGGAGGGTGACGAAGCGGCCTCCATCCCCCGGCCAGCAGTGGAGGATCGGGAGTTCGTCCAGAGAGGCATCGTCCGTCTTGACGATCTCCTGGCACCTGGCGGACTTGACCGTCTTCGGCATGTATCCCGCGAGCTTGCCGTACTTCGGGAGCATCGCGATCTTGCCCATAAGTGTATCGGGAACATCGAGGCGCAACAGGTCCTCGATCTCGCGAGCGATCTGCTCGACCGACTCGACTCCGAGAGCCATCGCCATACGCCCCGTGGATCCCATGGAGTTGATGAGCAGCGGGATGTCGTATCCCGTGGGATGCTCGAAGAGGAGCGCCGGCCCGCCGTCTCTCATCACTCGGTCGGCGACTTCGGGAATCTCGAGAACCGGACTAAGCTCGCTGCCGATGCGCTTGAGCTGTCCGGCCTTGTCCAGGTGGGCTATGAAGTCGTGCAGGTCCTTGTATGCCATGACGCGGTGCCAGTCCTCAGCGGGGATGCGTGAGTCAGTCTAGCACCGCGCCCGGATCGGTGTCAAACGCCAAGAGCCGCTCTCGCCCGCGCCTCAAACTCCCTGATATCGTCTGGCGAGTTCAGAAGTCCGATCTCGAGGTGGTACTCGCGAATCTCGCCCGGTTTGAGGAACTGGAGGGCGCCACGCGCTCTCTCTTTCGCTCGGCCCTCGACGCGGCAGTTGGCGGGCTCCATGCCGACGACGTATGTACCCGCATCGTTCATCTTCCACTCGGTGAACTCGGGGAGTTCCCTCTTCGGATACTTCACGTAGACCCCGAAGCCCTGCCCGCCGTTGAAGCCGGGATTGACGATACCCGCCGACACATCCCCCTTCGCATCAGGGATCATGTCGAGGTAGTAGCACTTCTCCTTGAAGCCGACGGTCGGCGCGGGGAACTCGGCGTACTTCTCCCTGTCTATCTCGGCCTCGGCATCGCGCGGCTGGGAGTCTTTGATCGGGCCGATCAGCCGGCTGCCCTCGTCAATCACCGGGAAGCCGAGGTTGATGTGATAGAGGATCATGTGCTCCATCTCCTGGTAGCCCATGTTCGTCACCTTGTCGTGAATCCAGATCTTCGACTCGCCGAGTCTGGCCGTGATCTTGCGATCCAGTTCGATATTCTCGCCAAAGACGACTGTTTCGCGCATCCTGCCCCTGACCCACATGACGTAATCGTCGCCCTGCCACTCGCCATCGGCATAGACGTTGGTCGCCGGCGTGTTCGATATACGCCCGTGGAGGCCGAGTTCCCTGCCCTGGTCAACCGTCGGAGCGCCGGCGTATGTAAGCCCGCAAGTCACTACCAGGCCGCCGTAGAAACTCCGCAGCCAGCGGAGTCCCGGCTCCTCAAAGTACTGGGGAGCAACATCAGAGGTAGATGATCGCCAAGCAAGCGACTGCCCGCAGAACTCGGCAGAGGAGATATCGAGACCCCTGTCGATAAGTACCGAGAAGTTCAGGCCGGTGCCGGTGCGGAAGTCGGCGGTTCGGACGCCGCGCTCGAAACCGTCCGCACGCTCGTGAACGCGGACCCCACCGATCTGAGACAAGTCCCCCACTCTCTTGAGCAACTCATCCCTCGTATAGGACTTTCCGAAAAGCCTGGGCATAGTGTCCGCCTCCTTGTGGTTAGTGCTGATGGCCGATTGAACGGATGTACTTGTCTATCGCGTGGGCGGCCTTCTTGCCGGCACCCATCGCCGTGATTACCGTCGCCGCGCCGGTGACCGCGTCCCCGCCGGCGTAGACCCCGGGGATGGAGGTCGCGCCGGTCTCCTCATCGGTCACGATTCCGCCCCATTTCGTAGTCCGGAGATCAGGAGTGCTATGTCGAACCATCGGATTTGGGCTCTGCCCGATGGCGATGATGGCCGTGTCCACCTCGATGGTAAACTCCGAGCCTTCGACTGGAACGGGCCTTCTGCGCCCCGTGTCGTCCGGCTCGCCCAACTCTATCCGAATGCACTCGACGGCGCGAAGCCAACCCTGCTCGTCGCCTAAAAACCTTACCGGCGCGGTGAGCAGTTCGAAGGCCACCCCCTCTTCCTTCGCGTTCTCGATCTCCTCCTCTCGTGCAGGCATCTCGGCTCGAGACCGTCGGTAGACGACGGAAACCCTGTCAGCGCCGAGCCTGAGCGAACAGCGGGCGGCATCCATGGCCACATTGCCCGCACCGAAGACAGCGACCTTCTTCCCGATCTTGACGGGAGTCACATACTCGGGGAAGCTCCGGGCCTGCATGAGGTTCACACGCGTCAGAAACTCGTTAGCGGAGTAGACGCCGTTCAGGTTCTCGCCCGGGATGTTCAGGAACTGCGGAAGACCCGCGCCCGTGCCGATGAAGATCGCGCCGTAGCCCATATCGAAGAGGTCCTGCACTGTCAGCGTCCTGCCGATGACGACGTTGGTCTTCAGTTCGACACCCAGGGACTCCACGTACTCGACCTCACGCCGCAGTATGTCACGGGGAAGCCGGAAGTTCGGGATGCCGTACGTCAGGACGCCACCAGGCTCGTGCAGGGCTTCGAAGAGCGTAACATCGTAACCGAGACACGCGAGTTCACCGGCGGCTGTCAGCCCCGCCGGCCCCGCACCGATGACGGCCACTCTCGCCAGGTGGAGGTCGGGCGGCGGCTCCAGCGAAACCTCACAGAGGCCCATCTGCTCCTGATGCGATGCCTCCCAATCCGCGACGAAACGCTCGATCCGGCCGATAGCAACGGGTTCACCCAGCTTCCCGAGCAGACACACCTCTTCGCACTGCTCCTCCTGCGGGCAGACTCGGCCGCAGATCGCGGGGAGCGCATTCGTTCTCTTCAGCAGCACTGCGGCCTCGGCGAACTTGCCCTCCGAGACAAGTCGTATGACCCCGGGAATGTCAATACCGACGGGGCACCCAGCGACGCAGGGCCTGTTCTTGCACTGGAGGCATCGTTTCGACTCCCTGATCGCCTGATCTTCATCGTATCCGAGCGCAACCTCATCAAAGTTCCGCGCTCGCTCCTCCGGCGACTGACGCGGCATATCCTCACGCGAGGCGATCTGTTTCGGCATCAGTGACAACAACCTCCCGCGTGATGCTCGTGACTCTCGACGGCTCTCTTTTCCTCGTCGAGATACATCCTCTTTCGGGCGACGAGTTCGTCCCAGTCCACCTCATGCGCGTCGAAGTCCGGCCCGTCCACGCAGGTGAACCTCGTCCGACCGCCTACGGTAACCCTGCACGCGCCGCACATCCCCGTGCCGTCCACCATGATGCTGTCCAGACTGACAACGGTCTTAAGACCGGCGGGCTTCGTCATCGCCGCGACAACCTTCATCATCGGGACCGGACCGATAGCATACACGAGGTTGATCTCTCGACCGCCCGCGATGATCTCCGTGAGGATTTCGCTCACGTATCCCTTTCGGCCGTACGAGCCGTCATCCGTCGTGACGTGAAGTTCGTCGCTCGATGCCCGCATGTCGTCCTCCAGGATGACTAGTTCCCTGCACCGGGCACCGATGATCGAGATGACGGTGTTTCCTGCCTGCTTGAGCGCACGGGCGATCGGCCTCAACTCCGCGACTCCGATACCGCCGCCGACGCAGACGACGGTCCCGAAGTTCTCGATATGCGACGGCGTGCCGAGCGGGCCGACAACGTCACGGATGTAATCCCCAACATCGAGGATCGCCAGCTCGTTCGTTGACCTGCCCATATGCTGGAATATGACAGTGACCGTCCCTCGCGAGGCATTCCAGTCCGAGAGCGTGAGCGGGATTCGCTCGCTCTTGTCATGTGTCCGCAGGATGAGAAACTGCCCCGCCTGCGCCTTAGCCGCGATCAAGGGGGCTTCGATCTCCAGGAGAGTTGTGACTTCTCCGAGCTTCTGCTTGTTGACGATCCTGAACACCCGAAATGCCCTCCCGATAGTGGGTGGCGTACCGCCCTTACTCCACTTCTCCATACTCCGCGAGGATCGCCTCGGCCCGCTCGGTATCGGTTGCCGGAACGAGAACCTGGCCCCACAGACCCTCCGCCGGAACCATCATGCCATCGAACCACGACGTATGTAGCGGGCGTACGACCGCTGGAACGCCCTGATCCTCCAAGGCGGATTTCACTATGTTCGCGGAGACCTCGTTCTTCGCATCGTATACGGCCTCGAAACCTTCCCGAGATTCCAGGTCTCTATCGCTCATGTCGCACCTTCATCATTCGCGCAGTAGCCTCGGCGACGAGTTCGCCGGAAGCGTCACGCGCCTCAGCGGCGCAGTCAATCACGCGGCCCCTCTGGCCAACGATCCATCCAACGAACGTCAACTCCTGCCCGGTCCGAGCCGGCCGCTTCAAACGCACCGTCAACTCCGCCGTGGGGGCCTGATACCCCTTTGCACAGAGCAGGCGCGCCATGACCTCGTCGAGCACGGTGCTGATGATTCCACCATGAGTAACGCCACTATAACCTTGATGCTCCGGCTTCGGAGTGAAACTGGTGACGTATCGATCGCCGTCGAACTCAAAGGTCAGCTTCAGGCCGACGGGGTTCCTCTGCCCGCAGACAAAGCACATCCGATCGTCGGCAAGCTCCATCTATCCTCCTCCAGCGAGTCGCGACTGGCCGAAACCGCAAAGCTCCAGCAGCACGCACGGATTACAGTCCGGGTTCTGAGCCTTGCAGACTCGCCGACCGTGGGTCACGAGGTTCACGTGAAACGAGTAGACCAGTTCGCCCGAGACCACCGCCTGCAGGACGTGATGCGCTGCCTCGGCGGAGACACCCGCACCGATCAGGCCGAGCCGCTTCGCCAGCCGGTGGACATGCGTGTCCACGGGAAGTACGGGGCGCCCAAGCGAGAACATCAGCACGCATGAGGCGGTCTTGATGCCCACGCCGTCGAACTGCATCAGGAAATCCCGCGCCTCCTGATCGGGCATTTCTGCAAGGAAGTCCAGACTCAGGCCGCCGGTGCGCTCCAGTATATCGTTCAGCGCCTGACGTATTCGCGGCGCCTTGATCTTCGCCAGGCCGCCGGGGCGGATAGCTTCCTCGATCGCGGAGACGTCGGCAGTCCTGACAGCATCCCAGTCGGGGAAACGCTTGCGCAAGGCATTGAAAGCCCGCGTGTAGTTCGCGGCCGACGTGTTCTGCGACAGAATGGTCAGCACAAACTCATCGAGCGGCCCATACCTCGGTTTGGCATCAGGCCGCCCGTACTCTACTTCGAGCAAGGCGCATATCCGTGCGATCCGGTCCATACCTCGCAGACCCCGATGGCCCGATTATATCATACGCGGGGGCAACCCGCAACGGAATCCGAGAACGTTGACACAGAACAGGGCGTGTGATACCATTCTTCCCGGTTTGCCGACTCCAACCCTAGGTTTTCAGAGGCGTGTCACAAGTGGCTTCTCAACTCTCAATCGAACAGCAGATCGAGATCATCAAGCGCGGGACTCTGGAAATAGTGCCCGAGGATGAACTCAAGGCCAAGCTGCAGAAGTCTCAGAAGACCGGCAAGCCTCTAAGGCTCAAGCTCGGGCTCGATCCGACCGCACCGGACATACACATCGGGCATACGGTCGTGCTCCGCAAGCTGCGGCAGTTCCAGGACCTCGGTCATGAAGTAACAGTCCTGATAGGCGACTTCACCGCACTGATCGGAGACCCCTCAGGCCGCTCGGCGACTCGTCCGGTCCTGACGGCGGAGGAGATCGCCGTCAACGCGAAGACCTACGCCGACCAGTATTGCATGATCCTCGCCCCGGAGAAGACCAGCGTCCGGTTCAACAGCGAGTGGCTCGGCCCGCTCTCATTCGCCGACATCATCGGGATAAGCTCAAAGGTTACGGTGGCCCGGATGCTCGAGCGCGACGACTTCGAGACGCGGCTCGCGGACGGACGGCCGGTCGGCGTGCACGAGCTGCTCTATCCAGTCGCGCAGGCATACGACTCGGTAGCACTCGAGTCAGACGTAGAACTCGGCGGCCTCGATCAGAAGTTCAACATCCTGCAGGGGCGCGATCTTCAGCGCGAGTTCGGCCAGGAGCCGCAGGTTGCGATATTCATGCCGATCCTTCCCGGCCTCGACGGCGTGCAGAAGATGAGCAAGTCGCTCGGGAACTACGTGGGCGTGACCGAAGAGCCGAACGAGATGTTCGGGAAGCTCATGTCCATCCCGGACTCGGTGATGATCGAGTACTTCACGCTGGTGACGGACGTGCCGATGGAGGAGATCAAGGCGATCGAAGAGGGACTCAGGGCGGGGACGCTCCATCCGATGGACGTGAAGAAGCGGCTTGGCAGGGAGATCGTGACGATCTACCACGACTCGGATGCGGCATCCCAGGCGCAGGCGGAGTTCGAGCGCGTCTTCAGCGAGCGGGAGGTCCCGACGGACATCCCGGAGATCGAAGTGCCGCAGGACGCTATCAAGGACGGCAAGGTTTGGATCGTCAAGCTGCTGATCGTCGCAGGGTTCGCGCCGACGAACAGCGAGGCGAGGCGACTCGTCCAGCAGGGCGCGGTGACTCTCGACGGCGAGAAGATCGGCGATCCGGCCGCGGAGATCGAGGTCCGGGACGGCCGTATTCTGAAGGTCGGCAAGCTGAAGTTTGGAAAGTTGGGAGTTGGGGGTTGAGCATGACCCTGACAAGCATCATCGAGAGCGTCTTTGCACGGCTTCACATACCGCAGAGCCTCGTGCCATTGGCTGTGATGTTCGTCGCGTCTCTCGTCATTCTCGCCTTCATCCTATTCACCGTTCTGTACCTCATCTACGGCCTTCGGAAGATCATGGGATGGATACAGTCTCGTATCGGCCCGAACCGCGTCGGGCCCTATGGCCTCGCGCAGACGATCGCCGACGCCCTCAAACTGCTCACCAAGCAGGATATCATACCGGCGAACGTGGACAAGTGGGTCTTCGTAATCGCGCCGATAGTGGTCTTCGTCCCGGCCTATATGGTATACATCGTGATCCCGTTCGGCAAGGGCGGCGGATGGATCGCACAGGACTTGAACATCGGCATCCTCTACATTGCGGCGGTGACGACGATCCCTATCCTCGGGATTATCATGGCCGGATGGGCGTCGAACAACAAGTGGTCGCTACTTGGAGCCTATCGTGCGGCGGCACAGGCTGTGAGTTACGAGGTTCCTCTAGTGTTGGCGATGGTGCCGCCGGTGATGCTCGCGGGAACGCTGAGCATGCAGGGGATCATCGGCGCGCAGTCGGGCACGTTCTTCGGCATCTTCCCGAAGTGGTTCCTGGTGACACAGATCGTGGGATTCGCGGTGTACATGACAGCATCACTAGCCGAAGCGAACCTCGTGCCATTCGATATCATGGAAGCGGAATCGGAGTTAGTCGCAGGGTTCAACGCCGAATACAGCGGCATGAAGTTCGCGTTCTTCTTCCTGGCCGAGTTCGCCAGTACCTTCACGATAGCGGCCATCGGGACGACGCTGTTCCTCGGCGGATGGCTGCCGATTCATCCGGCGCTGGGATTCATCCCGCCGATAGTGTGGTTCTTCGCGAAGGCCGTGATTCTCGTCTTTGTTCTGATGTGGATTCGATCAACCCTGCCCAGAGTCCGGGTTGATCAGATGATGAGCTTCGGATGGAAAGTACTCATCCCGATCGCGCTGCTGAACATAGTCTGGACCGGCGCGGTTGTCCTGCTTTCGTAGTTCCGTACTCGTACCCGAATCCCAATCGTACTCCCAGGTACGAGCGGAGAGCCGAGTACGATTACGACTAAGAGTACGAGTATGAGCAAGAGAAAGAAGCTGGTTGAATACGTTGGTGAGGCCTGGTACACGATCTACAGCATCGTGGCCGGCCATATCGTCACGTTCATCAACCTCTTCCGGCGGAAGGTTACGCTTCAGTATCCCGAGGTCAAGTGGGATCTTCCCCAGGGCTACCGCGGCCTGATCACCCTGCCGGTTGACCCGAAGACGGGGGAGGACAAGTGCATCGGCTGCCAAGCGTGTGTGAAGGTCTGCCCGACCCAGGTGATTGACGTCCCGACGCATCAGGGCGAAGACAAGAAGCGCGTCGTTGACGGATGGACCGCGAAGATCGGCCAGTGCATGTTCTGCCAACTGTGTGTCGAGGCCTGCCCGACTCAGGCCATCGTCATGAGCGACGGCTACGAACTGGCCACATTCTCGCGCGAGGAGACAGTCTACGACCGTAAGAGGCTGAACGAACTCGGCGGTTCGTTCCCCGAAACGCCCGATGAAGAACCGGTCGCAGCGGCGAAGGAGGGCGAATAGATGCCCCCGATCATCGAACAAGTCGGTTTCGGCGTAATGGCGCTGATCGTCATCGGCTCGGCGCTCGCGGTCGTGACCCTGCGCAACATCTTTCACTCGCTGCTGTTCCTGGCGCTCGCATTCCTCGGTATCGCGGGGATATACCTATTCCTGGCCGCCGACTTCATCGCGGTCGCGCAGGTGCTGATCTATGTCGGAGCTATCGTCATCCTGATGATGTTTGCGCTGATGCTGACTCACCGGGTGATGACGACCGATCTGAGGCAGACGCTTGGGAACTGGATATGGGCGGCGGCGGTCTCGGCCTGGGTGCTTATCGTGCTCGTCAGGCTGGTCGTGCTTCACCCGTGGGGCGTGGGGAATATGCCAGGCAAGGCGCCGACTACCGCGACCATCGGCGTCGAGCTTCTGACGAGATACCTGCTGCCGTTCGAGCTCGCATCCATCGTGCTGCTGGTGGCAATCGTCGGGGCGATAGTCCTGGCGAAGGAGGACAAGCCCGATGATCCCGCTTGAGTGGTATCTCGGCCTGAGCGCGGTCCTGTTCTGTATCGGGCTCTACGGCGTCCTGAGCAGAAGGAACGCGATCAGCATCCTGATGGGCGTCGAACTGATGCTCAACGCGTCTAACATCAACCTGGTGGCGTTCGGGCGGTTCCTCCAGCCGCAGGTACTGACCGGACACGTGTTCACGATCTTCGTCATCACGGTCGCCGCCGCAGAAGCCGCCGTCGGCCTCGCGATCGTCATCTCGATCTACCGAAACTCGTCCCATATCAACGTGGACGAGGTCAACACGATGAAGTGGTAGGCCATGGAAAGCATCGCTAACCTGACCTGGCTCATACCGATCCTGCCGCTCGCGGCATTCGGGCTGATCCTGCTCACCGGCAGGCGGGGCCCGGGGAGAGGCGCCTACATCGCCATCGGGGCGATCGCGGCCTCGTTCGTCCTGTCGAAGCTTGTCGGCTGGTGGACGGTCACGCACGCGTTCGGCGGCCATGAGTTCGAGCCGTTCGAACGGAGCGCGCTCTGGGTCACGCTCGGGGACCTGCCGGTGCGCATGGGCTTCATGGTCGATCAGCTCACCGCCATGATGCTAGTCGTGGTCTCCCTCGTGGCGATGCTGGTGCAGATATACTCGATCGGCTACATGCACGGCGACGAGCGATATCCCCGCTTCTTCGCGTACCTGTCGCTCTTCAGCGCGGCGATGCTCGGCCTGGTGATCGCAGACAACCTGCTGCTGTTCTTCGTCTGCTGGGAACTCGTCGGCCTGACATCGTATCTGCTAATCGGATTCTGGTTCGAGCGACCGGCCGCCATGCGCGCGGCGAAGAAGGCGTTCATCGTCACCCGAGTGGGCGATGTCGGTCTCTTCCTGGGGATCATTCTGCTCTACAGTCGGACCGGGAGCATCAATTTTCACGAGGTGTTCGCGCAGATACCGAACATTCTGAACGCGACGCTGTCTATCGGCACGCTCTCGATCCCGATCCTGCCACTTGCCGGACTGCTGCTCTTTGCCGGCGCGGTGGGCAAGTCCGCCCAGTTCCCACTCCACGTCTGGCTTCCCGACGCGATGGAGGGCCCGACACCGGTCAGCGCGCTGATCCACGCGGCGACGATGGTTGCGGCGGGCGTCTACCTCGTAGGGCGGACGTATCCGGTGTTCGCATACCAGGAGCCTTCGATCTCGCTGATGGTCGTTGCGATCATAGGAGCGATCACGGCGCTGATGGCGGCGACGATTGCGACGGTCATCAACGACATCAAGCGCGTGCTCGCCTATTCGACGATCAGCCAGCTCGGATACATGATGATGGCTCTCGGCCTCGGACCGATCGGCTACACGGCGGGCCTCTTCCACCTGATGACCCACGCGTTCTTCAAGGCGAACCTCTTCCTCGGATCGGGCAGCGTGATACACGGCACCGGCACGCAGGACATGCGCGAGATGGGCGGTTTGGCGAAGAAGATGCCGAAAACGTACTGGACCTTCCTAGTCGCCACCTGCGCGCTCGCGGGCATTCCCGGATTCGCGGGATTCTTCAGCAAGGACGAGATCCTGCTCGGGGCATTTCATACAAACACATGGCTTTTCGCCGCCGGACTTACCGCCGCGTTTTTGACCGCATTCTACATGACGCGGTTGATGGCCCTGACCTTCTGGGGCGAGCCGCGTAGTCACGAGGTCCATGCCCACGAGAGCCCGCACGTGATGACTGTGCCGCTGATCGTGCTGGCGTTCCTTTCGATAGCCGCCGGATGGATCGGGGCGCCGTGGAATAACCTCTTCCATCACTTCATCCATTTCGGTGAGGCCGAGGCAGAGAGCATCAACTTGCCGGTCATGGCGATGGCGACCGGATCGGCGTTCGCTGGCATCTTGCTGGGATGGCTGGTGTTCGTGAAGAAGGTGGTCCCATCCGGCGTATTCCGGCAGAGGCTCGGCTGGGCGCACACCCTGCTGGCGAACAAGTACTACTTTGATGAGATCTACTGGGCGATCCTGGTAGTACCGCTTTTCCGGGTGACGAGAATGCTCGCTCTGTTCGACCAGAGGATCGTCGATGGTCTGGTCAACGGCATCGGATACCTGACGCTCGGCGTCTCGATCGCCCATGCCTGGATTGACAAGTACATCGTAGACGGCCTGGTGAACGTGATCGGCGGAGCGACCAAACTGAGCGGCCGAGTACTACGGTACGGTCAGACCGGCGTGGCGCAGGGATACGTGATGGTGTCCATAGTAGGGCTCTTCGGCATATTGGTGGTGTTCCTGTATCTCTACAGATAGACCGTTCGAATGACGGCTAATGACTGAAAACTGATCCGAGGATTGATGACTCATGAACGAGTGGATTCTGACACTGATAACCTTCATACCACTAGCTGGCGCGATCGCGATCCTCTTCGTCCCTCGGACTAAGGCATCGGCAATCAAGTGGACGGCGCTGGTCTTCAGCCTGCCGTCGCTCGCGCTGTCTGTCCTCCTGTGGATGCGGTACGATCCCGCTCTGCCCGGCATGCAGTTCGTCCAGAGACTGCAGTGGATCGAGTCGCTCGACGTTCACTACTTCCTCGGCGTCGACGGCATCAGCGTGCCGTTTATCTTTCTGACGGCCCTGCTCACGACGCTCTCGATCATCTACTCGTGGATCATCAACGAGCGGACGAAGGAGTACTTCGCGCTCTTCCTGGCGCTCGAGACCGGGATGCTCGGAGTCTTCGTCGCGCTGGACTTCTTCCTGTTCTACATCTTCTGGGAGGTCAGCCTGGTGCCGATGTACTTCCTGATCGGCGTTTGGGGCGGACCGAGGAGGGAGTACGCGGCGATCAAGTTCTTCCTGTACACCCTGGTCGGAAGCGTGGCGATGCTGCTGGCGATCGTCGGCGTATATCTCTTCACGAGCCCGCACACATTCAGCATTCCTGAGGCGATCACGCAGATGCCATTCGCGGGCAAGCCGATGCTTGGATCGCTGGCGTTTATCGCGTTTTTTCTGGCGTTCGCCATCAAGGTTCCATCGTGGCCGTTCCACACCTGGCTTCCCGACGCGCACGTCGAGGCACCGACCGCCGGCAGCGTCATCCTGGCAGGCATCCTGCTGAAGCTCGGCGGGTACGGATTCCTCCGCATCGCCCTGCCGATGCTCCCCGAGCCGGCCCGACACTTCTCGATATGGATCGCGATTCTCGCGCTCATCAGCATCATCTACGGCGCCCTTGTCGCGATGGCGCAGAAGGACATGAAGAAGCTGATCGCGTACTCTTCCGTCAACCACATGGGCTACGTGATGCTCGGCATCGCGGCGGCGGCAGCGATCGTCGGCAGCCCGAATGACAAGGCGATCGCCCTGAACGGCGCGATGCTCCAGATGTTTAGCCACGGTCTGATCACGGGTGCTTTGTTCCTTCTCGTCGGCGTGATCTACGAGCGGACGCACAACCGCGATCTCGATCAGTTCGGCGGACTCGGAGCGAGAATCCCTGTCTATGCCGGGCTGCTCTCGTTCATGGCGTTCGCGTCGCTCGGGCTGCCGGGACTGGCGGGCTTCGTGTCGGAGTTCTTCATCTTCCGGGGCGCGATTCCGATCTACACGGTGATCGCAGCGCTCGGAGTCATCGGGATAATCGTGAACGCGGCGTACCTGCTCTGGATGCTCCAGCGCGTGCTGCTCGGCCCGCTCAACCCGAAGTGGGCTGACGTGCCTGACGCCGACGCTCGGGAGGTGATCAGTCTCGCCCCTCTGGTCGCGTTGACTATCCTCGTCGGCATCATGCCATCGCTGCTCGTCGGAGTGTTCAACGGCTCGGTGATCGAGATAGTCCAACTCGTTTCGCGCATGGTCGGAGGCTGACCGTGGACTTCAGTCTATACAGCATATCCCCGGAACTGATACTCACCGCAGGCGCGATACTGACCCTGGCGGCGGGCCTGTTCTCGAAGGAGCGGTCCGGAGATCGCCGAATCGGTCTGCTCTCTCCGGAGGTCGTATGCGTAGCCACGCTTCTCGCCGCACTCGTGCCTTCGGTCATGATGTTCACGGGGCTGTACACGTGCGCCTGCTGTCAAACACTTGTCTTCAACGGGCTTCTCGCCGTAGACGGCCTTGCCATCTTCTTCAAGATGATCGCGATCGTCTCGACGATCATCGTCGCCCTGCTGGCGGTTGACTACTTCCGAAAGGTTGATTTCCACCGCGGGGAGTTCTACGCGCTCCTCGTCTTCGCAACCCTTGCGATTAACCTCCTGGCCGCGTCAAACGACCTCATAATGATCTACCTCTCGCTGGAGTTCCTGAGCATCACATCGTACATCCTGGTTGGGTATCTCAAGCGCGACTCGAGATCGTCCGAGGCGGCGATGAAGTACTTCATTTTCGGCTCGGTCGCGGCGGCGGTGATGCTGTACGGCATGACGATCCTCTACGGACTGACCGGCGAGACGAACCTTGCCGAGATTGCGACCGCGTTCCGGTCCGGGCTGATCCCGTACCCCTTGCTCTACCTGGCAATGGTCTTCGCGCTCGTGGGCTTCGGTTTCAAGATTGCGATGGCGCCGTTCCATCAGTGGGCTCCGGATGCGTACGAGGGCTCGCCGACGCCGATCACGGCGTTCCTTTCCGTCGGATCGAAAGCGGCCGGGTTCGCCGTCCTCGTCCGAGTCTTGACATCGGGGTTCGCTCAGGACATCGTGGACTGGACGCCGGTGATCATCCTGCTCTGCGCCGTAACGATGACCGTCGGCAACCTCATCGCCATCCCGCAGACGAATATCAAGAGGATGCTCGCGTACTCGAGCATCGCGCAGGCCGGATACATTCTGCTCGGCATCGCGGCAATGGGCCGAGGGGCATCCCTGGCGCTCACGTCAGTACTGCTCTACCTCCTTGTCTACCTGTTCATGAATCTCGGCGCGTTCGCGGTCGTGACGATCCTCTCCGCGAGGATCGGGGACCGGATCAGCGACTACGCCGGGCTCATCAAGCGCGCACCGATCGCCGCGGCCTGCATGGCGGTCTTCATGCTGTCGCTGGCAGGAATCCCGCCGACCGCAGGGTTCATCGGGAAACTGTACCTTTTCATGGCCGCGCTCCAGGCAAACGACACGGCCCTTCTGTGGCTCGCGGTGATCGCGGGCGTCAACACCATTGTTGCCGTCTACTACTACTTCAACGTAGTCCGCATGATGTTCTTCATCAGGTCCGAAGACAACTCCCCCATTGTCTCCTCGATCCCGGTCGGCTTCGTGATCGCACTGACCACGGCAGTGACGTTCATCGTGCTGTTCTACCCGGAGCCGTTCATCAGGATCGCGCAACTCTCGGCAAGCACCCTGACTGGAATGTAGCAGATGCGAAACTCGAAACGCGGAACTCGAGACAAGCAGATCCGCGATATGTTCGCGTCAATCGCCCCCCGATACGACCTTCTGAACTCAGTTCTCAGCTTTAACCTGCACCGTTACTGGCGGAGGTTCGCAGTCGCGAAGTGCGAGTTGAGTCCCGGCGATTCGGCGCTCGACGTGGGCACAGGGACCGGCGACCTCGCGATCGAACTCGCGCGAACAGTCGGTGAGCGGGGATGCGTGGTCGGCCTTGACTTCTGCGGCCCGATGCTGGACCTGGCCGCTCGCAAGATCAGCCGGATTGGAATCACGAACACTACGCTCCTCGAGGGCAATGCCGAGAAACTCCCACTGCACTCAGACTCGTATCAGGCCGCCGTGGCCGGCTTTGCAATTCGCAACGTTGAGAGCATCGAGGCCGCACTCGCAGAGATGACGCGCATCGTCGTTCCGGGCGGTCGAGTGGTGATTCTGGAACTGGCCACACCAAGAGGTTCGCTATTCAGAATCGCACACGGCCTGTACTCGAATCGCCTTCTTCCGCTGATCGGCTGGGCGGTCAACCGGAAGCGCGGGCCGTATGATTATCTTCCCGCATCGGTCGCATCCTTTCTCTCAAGAGAGGAACTGAAGAGCCTCATGGTGAAAGTGGGATTGACCGACGTGAGGGTCTATGACCTGACCGGCGGCGCAGTCGCAGTACACGCAGGAACAAAGAGATGAGTTTGACCACTCAAGACAGAATCCAGAACCCCCCGGTGCCCGACTACCTTGCACCAATCGCGAGTGAGCTTTCTCAGGTTGACGAGACCATCTCATCCGAGCTGGACTCGGGCGTGAAGATGGTCCGCGACGTAACGGGCCACATCCTTGATGCCGGCGGCAAGCGCCTGCGCCCCAGCCTCGTACTCCTATCGGGGAGAGCCTGCTTGTACGATTGCGATGACTCGCATCTCATCCGCGTGGCAGCTGTCGCCGAGTTGATCCACATGGCGACCCTGCTGCACGACGATGTGATAGACGACGCAGAGTCACGGCGTGGGCGGATCACGGCGAACCGCTTCTGGGGCAATCAGGTGTCGGTCTTGACGGGCGACTATATGCTCGCGCGGGCGTTCTCCCTGCTGGCAGCCGACGGCGACATTGCCGTCATGGAGGCCCTCTCACGCGCCACGGTAGCGATGTCCGAGGGCGAGATTCGGCAGATCGAGCTCTGCGGAGACGTAGAGGGCCTCGCGAAGGAGTACATTACCATCATCGCGGGCAAGACCGCCGCGTTCATGTCCACATGCTGCCGAACCGGCGCGATCTGCTCGCGCGCTCCGCGGGGGGTCGAGGACTCGCTGGGGGAATACGGGCTGAACATCGGGCTGGCCTTCCAGATCACCGACGACCTGCTCGATCTCATCGGCGATCCGGCACTCATCGGCAAACCGGTCGGCGGCGACATCCGCGAGGGGAAGGTTACCCTACCGGTGATACTGGCGATGGATCGCGCAGAGCCGGACAGCCGCACGCGGATCGAGGGCATCCTGGCGTCGGGTGAAGCCACCCAAGAGGATGTGGACTTCGTGCGCCGCATGGTCGAAGAGACCGGCGCAATCGAGGCGACTCGTGAGGCCGCATCGGAGTACATCGCCATTGCCCTTGACGGCATTCTCCCCTTACCGCCATCGCCATACCGCGATTCCCTGAGGCTTGTGGCGGAGGGGATTCTCTCCCGGAAGAGATAGAATCCCCCACCGTCCAGACGCGTTGACCTCGCACATTCGCCTGCTGAACCGGACGCCCGCCCGGACCTTGGGGCCTAGAAGAACGGCGCGAAGTACATGCCCGTGGAGCCTCGGAAGCTTCCGGCAGCATCATACACGGGTTTGCCGGACAGAGTGGTCACATGGATTTCCAAGGTCCCCCCACCGTCCGTGAGCAGAGTCGTGATCGGTACGGCGTTGTACCGGAACCAGCCGTTGTTGATCCTCAGCAGGGCCTTCATTATGCCTCGATATGTCAGACCCCCGATCTGCACGTCGCAGAATCCACGGTATTCCGAATATGAGTTGGCCTGCGGCGGCGAGCTCATAAACACGAACATCTGAAACTGAGATAGGCCGGACCAGATTCTCGTGGGGCCGGCGGGGTTGTCCGGGTCAAGCAGCAGAAACTGCACCAGATTCGGCCTCAGGTTCTGCAGTTGTGCCAGGCTTCGACCGCCAGGCAGAGCGGCCACGGTCAGCGCCTGTCTCGGGGCCTGCAAGAGGTCGCCGACGGCTACCTCGCGCGGGCCATTCGGCGACTGCACGGAGGCTATCCCCGCAGTCGCGGAAGCCACGCTGCAACTATTGGGTGTCAGGCTCGCTATCACCGCAGGCATGGAAGCGAGTCCATCGAATGCACCGGTTGCACCGAAGGCCTGCACGGTGTATAGCCCGGTGAGCAGGGTCTTGAGAGAACAGGCCTTTCCGAGCGAGTTGGTGTAGATTGTACCGCCCGGCCCGATGAACCTCGTGTTCCCCGACATGTCCCACGCCTGCAACCACAGACCAACATTCGGTGAACCGACGAGACTACCGTTGTCTCCCTCGAGGGCCGAAGCGCAGATTCTGGTCGTTGAACCGAGACTGACGAAGTCGCCGTTGTAGACGATCTGTTCGTCGGCCGCCCATGCAATAGCGACCAGCATGAAGACGGACAGCAGCACGCAAATCATTGACCTTCCAGACATTCCACAACCTCCTCTGAAACGAGTCTCTGCACCAGCAACCGCCTGTATAGTAAGCGCAAGTAGAACGTGGG
Organism: Armatimonadota bacterium; assembly: GCA_017993055.1. Lineage (NCBI taxonomy): Bacteria > Bacillati > Armatimonadota > Armatimonadota bacterium. The sequence goes on along the minus strand of JAGONM010000003.1, from coordinate 53,227 downwards.
CTCTCACTATTAGGGCTGACTTATGATGCTTATTGAATGTATACCCAGTTCCGCAAACTTCTATGCATTGAGAACGGGTATTCGGGGACTGCCTGCACTAGAGGGAACGCAACGACAGGGCTGCATCGTACGCGGCCAGCATCAGTCGGACCATTTCCTGAGAACCGAAGCGGCGGGAGTTCTCAATCGCACGGTCGGAGAATGTTCGCCGAAGGTCGTCACTGTTTGCCAGGGCTTCAACTTTGGCGGCGAAATCCGCGGCATCGTTGTCACACAAGAAGCCGTCGTCTCCGTCTCTAAGCATTTCGGGGCTCCCTCCCGCATTGACCGCGATGCAGGGAAGCCCGGCCGCCAGGGCCTCGACAAGCACGAGCCCCTGAGTATCTGTAGTCGAGGGAAAGACAAACAGGTCGCCACCGCAGTAGACCCGCCCAACCATCTCCCTCGGTACTGACCCCGTCATCACGACCCGGTCTGAGAGATCGCGATTCTCGATCTCCCGAGCCAGGTGCTCTTCGTATGGTCCGCCACCTACCACGACGAGACGAAGGTCATCGTGCTCTGCAGAGAGACGAGAGAGCCCATCCAGCAGGAGCGTCATGTTCTTTTCCCTCGCAAGGCGACCGACAAACAGAAGCACAATGGCGTCCGCGGGAACCCCCCATTCGCGACGGACTTCCTCACGCACCCCAGGAGTCCGGGGAATGTCAAGCGAGTTGGCGGTGGGGATTACGCGAATGTCAGGACGAACACCGTACGAGATCAAGATGTCCTTGTTCGCCTGAGAGGGGGTAACCACCAGATCGCAGGCGTTGTAGTAGCGTCTCAGCATCGCTATGACAGCGGCCCTGCTCCAAGAGACCGGCGCGAATGGGAAGTAGTGTGTATACTCGGCGTATTGCGTGTGGTTCGTGGACACGACCGGTATCCCCAGCCGGCGACCGATCCTGAGACCCGTCCAGCCGAGCATGAAAGGAGTCTGCGTGTGTATGATGTCCGGCTTCAACTCGCGAACGAGCGAGATGAGCCCGCGCTTCCACGGGAGCGCCAGAGGGTAGTCGCGGGCAGTCGGCGGCCTGAAGGACGGAAAACGAAACACTTCAGGATCGTCGTCGCGGTAGCCGCGAAACCCGGGAGCGAAGACGAGAACTTCGTGTCCATGATCGCGCAGCGCATCGCGCAGGGTCTGGATTGACGTCGTAACGCCGTTCAGAACGGGCTCGAAACTCTCGCTGAAGATTGCTATTCGCAACGTCACTCCCCGGAGGTTTGCGGCAGTCGGAAGAACGTAACGGCGACCTGATACCGTTCCGGATCAGCTCCCATCGGCATCCAACGCAAGCATGTCGCCGACGCTGACCGACGACGCCGAGCCAGCCGGCAGTTCAATGGTGAAGGCAGCCTCCCGACAATACGGCCCGATACGCCAAGGCTCAAGGCCACACCGAACTCGCACTACCCGCCACTCGGAGTCAGCGCACACAAGGTCAACGGGGTAACGCATGAAGAAAGTGTGCACCTGACGGCATCGCGGCAGGACCAGAACGCTTCCCCGCGGCTTCCCTATCAGCCCCCACAACCGCGATGAAAGGCTGCGGGCGATCTCGACATCCTCCGCGAGCACCTCTCCGCCGGGCCGAACCGTCACGCGCATGAGGGGAATCTCATTGTTACTCGCCGCCCGACTGCCGCTCGAGAAAAGCCAGCACGTCGGAGAGCCTGAACCGCCGCTGGTTCCCCGCCGTGCGGTGGTGTGCAAGAGCCCCGCTGTTCGTGTATCGCCGAACGGTTGTCGGGCAGACGTTGAGCACGCGCGCGACCTCCTCCAGGCTGAGCACGGGGTCTACGAGCCGCTCGATCAACTCCTCGCGGGACTCTTTGAAGGTCTTGTACGACCGTTCGGCTACCTCGCGCCGGCCGACGCTCTCCGCATCCAAGTTGGTCGGCAGACGCTTCCTGATGCGCGCCGCCCTACCGGCCGCCGCGTTCGGAGCCGACGCCACTGCCACGGATCTAGGACGGGCCGCCGGCACAGGAGTGGGAGCAGTTAGTTCGGCAGGCCGAGCAGTCTTCTCAGGCTCGAGAATCACCGGCTCACTCTCGACCCTCAGGAAGGCCGGAACATCGTCCTCGACTTCCGGGGCAGCGATTACGGCCGACGCGGTCTCAGCCTGCCGCACCGGGGCAGGAGGCTCGGGCCTCTCCTCGACCCTTCGCTCGGCAGTCCTTGCCGGCGTCTCGATTTCTTGCTCCTGCTCTTCGAGATAGCGTGTCCAATCCTGTAAACTACGCATGAGATACACCCTCCGGTGTGATGGAGCCTCCCATCAGACTATTAGCATTGCATCGCCGAAGCTGAGAAAGCGATATCCCCGACGCTTGGCCTCCTCGTAGGCGTGCAGTACTCTACCTCGCCCCGCAAAGGCGGAGACCAGAATCAGGAGCGTGGACTTCGGCATGTGAAAGTTCGTTATGAGAGCATCCAGTATCTGAAACCGGTATCCAGGAGTAATATACAGCCCGGTCTCTCCGTCCATCGCCGCAACCTTCCCGTAACCGACAGCCGCGCTCTCCAGCACCCGCGCGGTGGTCGTGCCAACGGCGATGACTCGCCCTTCCGCCGAGTTGATCACCTCCGCCGCATCAGCCGAGAGCGATACTCGCTCCCGATGCATCACATGCTCGGCTATGTCCTCGACCCGGACGGGACGGAAAGTGGCTATGCCCACCTGCAGAGTCACGCTTGCCGTACGCACGCCGTGATCCCGCAACCGATGCAGCAACTTCGGCGTGAAATGCAATCCCGCGGTCGGAGCGGCCGCCGAGCCGGGAGATTCGGCGTAAACAGTCTGATATCTCGACGGATCGCTCAGAGTACTCAGTATGTACGGCGGAAGCGGGACTTCTCCTATCCGCCCCACTATCTCCGCGACTTCAGGAGATTCGAAGTCCAGGACTCTCCCGCCATCCTCGGTACGTTCGACAACCTGCGCATCAAGGCCTCCGTCGAAACAGATTCTCGATCCCACCGCGACACGGCGCCCCGGCTTGACCATCGCCTCCCACCGACCACCACCGAGGTGCCTCATCAGCAGCGCCTCGATCTTGCCGCCGGTGGGTTTGACGCCAAAGAGCCGTCGCGCAGTGACCTGCGTGTCGTTCATGACCAGCGTATCGCCCGACACCAGATACTCCGGCAGATCAAGAAAGCTTCTATGCTCGATGTCCCCGGTGCACCGATCCAGAACCAGGAGCCTGGATTTGTCTCGCTCCGCCAAAGGCTCCTGCGCAATGAACTCCCGGGGCAGGCAGTAGCTGTAGTCGCTGAGTCTCGTGGACATCCGGCCCTTCGCTCATCGCTGGGTGATGGCCTTACCAAAGGCCTGAAGCTCGGCAGCCGCTTCCTCCCGGAATAGTTGCGACTGATCCGCGTACTCGCGCTTGTCGGTTTCCAGAAACGATGTCAACATGCTGATGGACTGAGACAGGAGGCTCGCGCACAGCATTCCGTGCGCCTGAGCGGCCCTGAGACCGTCCGGCACGGTCAGCGTGGACAAGTATCTGGTGAACTCGTCCACCTGCACGCTCAGGTCGCTGCAGTCGAGATAGTAGTTCTCGCGGGAGAGCCGGCTCGACTGATAATCCTGCCAGTTCGTCTTAAGCTTCGCCAGGATACCTGTCAACTGCCCGCGGACGACCTCCGCCGCGATCCTGTACCGCGACGAAGCATCGAGTTCGGCGCCGCCGGCCCGGCCGGCGGACAGATGCTCAATGGCAAGCTCGTACTGCTTGCGAGCCCAGTAGAGCTTGTAGAGCCGTTCGTGCGGAACAGGGTTGGCAGGATCGAGTCTTGCAGCCTGATTGAAGGCATCGGCGGCGTCATCGAGCCTGTTTAGGTTCCAGTAGACATTGCCCAGGCTGACGCGCGCGGTAGTGTCGTCAGGATTCAGCCTGATGACCTCTCGCAACTGGCCCGCTGCCTCGGTAAGAGCGCCGCTCTCCAGGTAGAAATCGGCGAGTTCACGGTATACGGCAGGATCGTCGGCATCGAAGAGAAGCGCCCGCCGCAACTCGTCCAGGGCCAGTTCGGGCATCCCAATCGCGGAATAGGCATCCGCGAGCTTGACCCTCACAGCGACCGTCTTGGGCTGCAGGTTAACCGCCTGCCTGAGTTCCTGGATCGCGTTCGGCAAGTCCCCTTTCCCGATATACGAGTCGGCGGCGCTGAGGCAAGCCGCGTACTCGGCGGAAATGTCCCTCGGAGCCGATTGCTCCAGCGAGGCCTCAACGGTCGGGATCACCGTAGGCGAGACAGCGATCGGCGATTCGACACCCGGTTGAGCGTTCGGGAATGCGGCAAGGTCAATCTGGGAAACCGCGGAGCTTGCCGCAGTGCTGATCGCGTTTCGGCGGTTCATCTGAGCCTGAGGGCCGCCCACTTGCGCGATGTCGCTCTCTGCCGAGGAAGACCACTCACCTCTGCCTCCAAGCCGCGTCAATCGAAGGCCGACCCTAACCGTATCCGAACTGACTTCGCCGTGAACGGCGAGAACGTGAGTGGCGCCTACGATCCCAGCCAGGTCGCGAACGACCGCCGGATCGGCCATCTTCTTGTAGAGTTCGCTCGCGAGGCCGCGCTCCATGATGAACCGAGCGATCGTCGGATTCTCCCGATCGAACGCGATCACTCTGTACTTCTTCGCTGCCGCGAGATGCAATCTGACAGAGTCCAGTACGTCCGAGTCCGCCGTCGCAGAGTCGCCCACAACGCCAGGCACAATGAGCACCACAGGCGGCGACTGGCTCTGCGCGAGAACCTCTGTCAAGCAGAACAGAGATAGCAGAGCCGGGATAAGCATGGAAAGAGTTGGTCGTATGTTCGTCATTTACCCGCCTAACGCGAGGCGCTGCGGCTGACCTCGATGCCCGCTTCGCAGGCACGTATATTCCGCTCCACCTCCGCCTTGTCCCGACCGGTGTTCAACTGGTCGCGGAAGGACCTGATCGCGCGATTGTAGCTGTCTATCGCCAACGTGTGGTCGCCTTTACGCTGGTAGGACATGGCGATCTGCTGATACACCCGGCCGGCATCGCTTGTCTGGTTAAGCGCCTCCCTGTATGAGCTTATCGCCTCATCATATTTGCCTTCGCGGTGAAGCTGCCTTCCGCGCTCCTCCGGACTCACCGACGGCTGAGCAGCGACTGAATCGGGTGCAGGACGTATGACCGGGGTACGCGGCCGAGCGGCGTTAGTCGTGGATGTAGAAGTACCCGTCCCGCCGCCGCTCGGGCGGATGATGGGTGTGATTGCCGGTCTCTCCTGGGTCGGCGCACTCGGCTGCCTCACGGGCGAGTTCGGTCGCGTATTCGTGCCGGGGAGCGGCACGGACGGAATCCCCGGACGAGTCGTCGGAACGGCCGGGGCGGTAACTGCCTGCCGGTCCGTCTGCCCACGGCCCGCAGTCGGCGGCTCGGCGGCCTGTCCAGCCGGGGGGGTATACGCACCCGGCCCGTATGGAAGCGGTTGGCCGGGGATGCGGTTATCCGGCGCGCCGTTCTGGGCCTGGGTATCGCGAGGCGAGGCGTCCCTTGTTCGACTTCCTCTGATGGCGGCGCTTCCGATGGCGACCACTATCAGAAAGGCGAGGGCTGCGGCCACCCACGGCAGTTTGTCCCTGTGCTGCTTGAACCACTTGAGATCGGCGAGGCGAATCGCCGGACGGGGAGGCTTCACTATGGGCGCCGGCATCAGCAACTGCACGCGAAGCTGCTCGAGCTTGCGCCTGTCCTCTAGGCTGCCGGGATTCAGGGCGACGACCCGCTCGTACTCGTAGATCGCCCGCGCGAGGTCACCCATGCGCGCGTAGAGAGACCCGAGAAGGGCGTGGATCGCGGGGTTATCTTCGTTGATCGCGAGCGCGCCCTGACAGGCGGCAATCGCGTTCTCAACGTGCCCCGCGTCGCTCTCCCTGTACGCGAGATAGACGAACTCGCCTACCTTGAGGTGCTCATCCGGCGTGAGCTCCTTTGCCACGCCGGGATCGGACAACTTCTGCCCACACTCTTTGCAGAACTTGTTCGCAGAGTCGTTCGCTGTGCCACACTTGCTGCATCTCATAGTCGGTCATCTCCGGGCAGGCAGGCGTGCCCGCCCATCGGGGCCCACATCTCAGTATATCACCTTGTTGAGCGGATACTCCACGATGCCTTCCGCACCGGCATGGCGCAGCTGCGGAATCATGTCGCGCACCGTCTTCTCGTTTATGACGGTTTCAACCGCCACCCAGGTTTCATCAGCAAGAGGCGAGAGCGTAGGCCTGTTCAGCGCGGGCAGGATGGCTGTGACCTTGTCCATGTCGGCCTTGCGCACGTTCATCTTGAGGCCGACCAGTCGCTCGGCATTCAGCGCGCCGGTCAGAAGCATCGAAATCTGTTCGAGCTTGCCGCGCTTCCAACCATCTTCCCAGGAATCCCTGTTCGCAATCAGCCTAGCCGTGGATTCCAGAAGTGTATCCATTATCCGGAGGCTGTTGGCGCGCAGGGAGTTGCCTGTTTCGGTGTTGACGACGATGGCGTCGGCAAGTTCCGGGACCTTCATCTCACAGGCGCCCCAGGAAAACTCGACCTGAGCAGAGACGCCGTTCTCAGCAAGCCAGCGTTTCGTGAGGTTCACGTACTCCGTCGAGATGCGCCTGCCTTCGAGGTCTCGGACGCTCTCCATCTCCGAACACTCATGGACGGCAAGAACAACGCGCAGGGGCCTGGTAGTGGTCTTATTGTAGGACAGGTCAACCACCTCGATCACATCGGCGTCGTTGTCAACAATCCAGTCCTTGCCGGTCAGCCCGGCGTCGAGTACGCCATCCTGCACGTATTTCGGAATCTCTTGTGGCCTTGCCAGAACCGCCTCGATCTCCTCGTCATCGCATATCGGCATGTACGAGCGGTTGCCTACCCGGAAGTCCCAGCCGGCTTTCCTGAACATCGCGAATGTTGATTCCTGGAGGCTTCCCTTAGGAAGTCCGATCTTCAGTTTCAAGAACGTCACCTCGACGGCTACTGCGGTGATTGTCTGGTACGCATACAGAGTATAGCGACAATCGCAATCGCGGTCAAGGTTTCGAGATTCAAAGCTGTACAGCACGCTATCACCCCTCCGCATGTCGCAACCTAGTGATAGTACCTAGCTTCTCCGATAATCCAGTTGACAGACTCCCTCAGAGCAGAGGCGGCAGAATGAAGGACAACGAAGTCATGATCGACATAGCATGGAAATCCCTCGTCGCAGGGATATCCGACCGCAACCCGGACGAGTGGCATCATTGCAGGCGGGTCGAACGCACTTGCGCCCTAGTTGCTCGCGAACTCGGATGGGAACCGCAGGCGATTGCGGACTTGAAGCTGGCGGCGCTCCTGCATCACCTGGATCGCTCGCACGTCCCGGAGGCCGCACTGAGCCCTTCGGTCGCAGAGTGCCTGCACCGGTTTGCTGAGACCAACCGACGCCTCGAGACGGATACGCGCAGAACGATGACCCACGCAGACGAGGCGTGTGAGATCATCGCCGTTGCCGATGCCTACGATCGCCTGACGTCATCTCAGAGGTACCGCAAACCGATCTCCGACGACGATGCGCTGCGTGTCATGTGCCATGACGCGGGGACCACGTATTCTCCTGCTGTGGTCGAGGCATTGCGCCGCGTCCATGACTCGGCGGCCAAGACGTCCGAGTCCAAAGCCGCCTAGAGAAGCAAGTGTGTCTGACTCGGCCCTCATTGTGCCCCTCAGCATTCGATCCCCATGCCGCGGGAGGATTGCTCCGCTCAGCGCGTAATATGACGTCAGCGCGCTCGATTGCGGCGCATCAACCTTACAGGAGCTGATCTCAATGAGCGAAAGGAAGATCAAGGCCGCCGTGCTCGGATACGGGGCCTCGTTCAACATGGGCAAGTCCCATGCCAAGTGGATGAACGACACAGGGCGGATTGAAACGATCGCTGCCTGCGATATTGACCCTCCCCGCATGGACGCCGCAGCCGAGGACTACCCCGGCATCGAGACGTATCTGCACATTGACGACCTTCTCGACCGAAGCGATGCGGAGTTGATTGCGGTCATCACTCCACACAACACACATGCCGAGCTTGCGGTCGCCGCGCTCGAGGCCGGAAGGCACGTCGTAGTCGAGAAGCCGATGTGCCTCTCCGTCGCCGAGGCAACCGCGATGATCGAGGCTGCTCGCAGGAACAAGGTCACGCTCACCACCTTCCACAACCGCAGGCATGACGGCGACTTCAAGGCGATCAAGGAAGTGCTCGATAGGGGCACGATCGGCGAGGTCTTCGAGTTGGAGGCCTTCATGGGCGGCTACAGCAAGCCCCGTGACTGGTGGCGGTCAGACAAGGCGATCTCCGGCGGATGCATGTATGACTGGGGCGCCCATTTCGTGGACTGGATCCTGAACTTCATCCCGGAGGCGATGGAGAGCGTGACTGGATTCTTCCACAAACGGGTCTGGCACGAGGTCACCAATGAGGACCAGGGCCGAGCGATCATCCGTTTCAAGAGCGGAGCCACCGCCGATCTGACGATCTCTTCCATCGCGTACGCGGGAGAGCCGAGGTTCAGAATCCTGGGCACAAGAGGGGCGATCATAGATCACTGGGGCGGGAGTTTCAAGGTCATCACCGACGTAGACGGGGTGCGCGTTGAAGGCGATGTGAAGTATCAGGAGGGAACATGGCCTCTGTACTACGTAAACCTTGCCGCTCACCTGCTGGACGGAGCACCTCTCGAGGTAACGCCAGAGTCCTCGCGGCGCATCATAGCGGTCTTCGAAACCGCCGAGAAGTCGGCGATCAGCGGGAAGACAGAGCCGGTGCCGTTCGAATAGGAACCCAAGGTCGGGGTTTGAAAGTCGGGGCATAAACGGGTACAATAGCCTGGAATACCTACCATCTGCCCCCCGGCGGTTGGTAAATCAACAAGCGCCCTAAGGAAAGGGGAACAAAGCATCATGAAGAAGCAGGTGAGTGTTGCGCTCAGTATCAGCGCCATCGTAGCGATCCTAGTCTCCAGTTCAGCTGCCGCTGCGGCACCATCACTGCTGGGGTACAGCGGACTCGTAACCATTCCGACAACTGATTCGCTGGAAAAGGGACAGTATTCAGCAGCCATGTTCGTGGTAGATCTCGAATCCGGTCCCGATTCAAATGTCTACGCTCTGAACCTGGGGGTGAGCGATGGAACGGAGGTCGGATTCGCCAGGATCAGACCGGACGGCGGGGTCGGTGAAACCATACTCAACGCGAAGCATGCGTTCCGGGCGGAGACTCAGGCACACCCTGCCGTCGCAACTGGAATTATTGACCTGACCGGGGAGATAGATACCACCGCGTATGTCGTTATGAGCAAAGCCATCAGCTGGAAGAACACGACGAAGCACGGAGAGATCACCGCGCCCCGAGTTCACATCGGCGCGGGCGGAGGCATGATCGACGGCATTTTCGGAGGCCTCTCCGCAGTGCTTGGCGAGCGGCTGGTGCTCATGGCTGAGTACGACAGCACGGACTTCAACTTCGGCGCTCGTCTCCTGATCACGGACGAACTTAAGGTACACGGCGCGATTCTGGACGGTGACGATCTGGCGCTGGGAGTCAGTTTCGCCAAGGGTTTCTAGGACTCAGAGGGGCGCACGCCATCGGTGCGCCCCTCCAACCCCACTATCCGATTGTCAATCAACCTCGTCCTGCCAATCCGCACAGCCACCGCGACGACTGCCGTCCCCTCGACACGATCAAGCGGCTCCAAGCTCTCCGAATCCACGACCTCCACGTAGTCAATCCGCGCCAGCGGCTCCCGTACGACAAAATCCCGTATCCTGTCCCGCAAGCCGGCCGTGTCTCGGACTCCGCCTCCAATGAGATCCTCCGCGTAGTCGAGCGACTTCGGCACTACGAGCGCAGCTCGGCGTTCCTCCACACTCAAGTACGAGTTGCGAGAGGACATTGCGAGCCCGTCAGGATCGCGGACCGTCGGAACCGCCACGATCTCCACGGGCACATCGAGGTCCCGGGCCATGCGCTCGACAACCTTGAGCTGCTGATAGTCCTTCATTCCGAAGTAGGCCCGAGCCGGTTGGACGATGTTCAGGAGCTTCGCGACGATGGTAGTTACGCCCCTGAAGTGCCCCGGGCGCGAAGCACCGCACAGCCCTCTCGAAAGACCCTCGACCTCGACATGAGTGCAGCAGCCATCCGGGTACATCTCCTCCACCGAAGGGACGAACAGCAGATCAACGCCCACACCCTCAGCCATAGCCGCGTCGCGATCCAAGTTGCGCGGATAGGATGACAGATCTTCATCGGGTCCGAACTGGGTCGGGTTCACGAAGAGACTCACGACGACCAGTCCGTTTTCCTCGCGAGCCTTGCGCATGAGGGCCAGATGCCCGTCGTGGAAGTAGCCCATCGTCGGCACGAAGCCGACCGTGCTACCGCCGACTCCGGCCATTCTCACTTGATCGCGAACATCGGCGATCCGCTGGACGATCTTCACAGAGGCTCCTTTTGCTCACCGGGGAAAACGCCTTGCGTGACCTCTCTCACATACTCCGTGAAAGCGGCCGTCATCGCCAAGCCGAGATCGGCATATCGCTTGGCGTGTCTGGGAGTGCCGTTCAGCGTGAGGCCGATCACATCGTTCACTACCAGCACCTGGCCGTCGCAATACGGCCCCGCACCAATCCCGATCGTCGGCACAGACACCGCTGCAGTCACTTCCCGCGCCAGGTCCTGCGGAATCACCTCGAGGACGATGGCAAACACGCCGGCCGCCTCCAGTTCCCGCGCATCGCTCAGTATCCGCTCCGCCTCCGCCTGCGTCCGGCCCTGTATTCGCGGGCCGCCGAACTTGTACTTTGACTGCGGGGTATATCCGAGATGTCCCATCACCGGGATGCCGGCGTCCACGATGAGCCTCACCGCATCCGACACCGTGCGGCCGCCCTCCAGCTTGACTGCGTGGATGCCCGCCTCCTGCATGTAGAGTCCGGCGTTGCGAAGCGCCTCTTCGGGGCTGATCTGATAGGTCATGAACGGCATGTCGCCTACGACGAGCGCGCGCTCGACCCCCCGACTGACGGCAGTCGCATGGTGTATCATCATGTCGAGGGTGACCGGCAGGGTGCTCTCCATGCCCAGGACGACCTCGCCCAGAGAATCGCCGACAAGGACGACATCCACTCCTGCCTGATCGAGCAATCTGGCAGTAGGGAAGTCGTAGGCAGTGAGGGCGGTGATCTTCTCTCCCCTGCCCTTCTTCTCAACGATGCTTCTTGTTGTGACCTTCTTGCCGTTCATCACTACCCCCATGGCTTTACCATATCGCCCAGCGCCCAGCCGAGCAGCATGGCCGGGAATACCAGGTTACCGCCCCAGATGAGAACCTGCCTGGCCCCCACAGGGAAGAACACGGCGACGACTACTACGACGAGAGCTGTCGCCACGAAAGACTTCATCACCGAGGACGACATCGCGTCCTGGATGATACCCCCGAGCACGTAAATCACCACCGCCGCATAGAAATTGAACAGACTGAACAGGATGAGCAGGAGACCGACCGGGTAGGTCAGTCTCTTGCCCGCGGAGATCGTCTGGAAGACGAGTTCGTCGTCGAGCGACCTCAGGCTCTCCGTCATGCTCAATGTGAATCCGATCAAGGCACCCATGCCGAGCAGGGCCGTGACCAACATCCCCGTCCAGGCTCCGACGACGGGCAGATGATCCTTCAGCCACGGTATCGGTTCGCCCGGAGAGAAGTATAGCATGAAGAGCACGAGCGTGCCGAGCGACCCGACGACGAGGCCGACCCCGGTCTTGAGCACCTGCTTGCGGTCTTCGGAAGCGGCAGGTGACTGCGCCTTTCGGCTACGACGCATCGCCTTGTCCAGCTTATCCATCGCATCGGCGTTCCTCGGATCGAACTGGAGCGCGAGGGTGTACATCGACACGGCCTCGTCAACGCGTCCCTGCATCCTATAGACGTCACCCATAATCACATGCGCCGGAGCGTTTCTGGGATCCATCGAGGCCGCCGACTTGGCTGCGTCAAGCGCCGCCCATAGCTGACCGCGGCTGTAGGAGGATTCGGCCTGCTTGATCAGCCGCTGCACCCTGGCCGTGTCGGCACCCCGACCACTGCGCGGCCGGGTTCCAGATGCGCGGGTACGCACAGACTGGGATGCCTTGGCGCCTGACGCATGCGGCCGCGCCGGACGGGGAGCGACTTCCGTGATGTTCCGATCCAGTTCGGCATCGTATATGACGCGCCGGTCCGCGTTCGTGAGTACCTGATAGGCCTCAGTGATCTCCAGGAAGGCACCCGCAGCGGCGCGCTTGTCCTCGGCGACATCGGGATGGTGCTTGCGCACCAACTGCCGATACCGCTTCTTGATGACCTCCTGAGAGGCCGCACGCGGTACGCCCAGTATCTCGTAGTACGTCTTCTTCAGAGCCATGGCGAAAAACCCGGAGCCTGATATCTAAGTCAGTTCGAGCGCTCCAGCATACTGGTGTATGTAGAAGCCGACAACCTGGATGCCTATGTAGACCCCGGCGGCGAGTATCAACAGCACACCGAGAATCATCGTCAACCTGTGAATCCCGACTTCGGACTCGCTCTCAGCGAACTCCGCGACCTTGTCCATCATTTCGGGAATGCTGCCGGTTGCCTCGCCGGTCGCGAGCATATCCAGGGCCAGCGGCGGCATCACTCCGGCATGCCGCATCGCATCGGTGAACGCGCCACCGTTCTGAACGGCCGGAGCCGCCTCGCGAAGCCTTCTCGCGAGATAGAGATTTCCGCAGGCGTCAGCCGAGCGCACGATCGCCTGATACGGGCTGGTCCCAGCGCCGTAGAGGCTGCCAAGCGCCCGGTAGAACTTCGACAGCGCAAGCATCCTCACGAGCGCGCCGACTCCAGGAACTACGAGTTTCAGCATATCGGCCGCCCATCGAAATGCGGCTACCTGGTATAGCAGTCTGTAGGCAACCCAGATCACTCCGATCCAGAGCAGGATGCCGATCAGTTGCGGGAGAGTGGTCTCCAGATACTCCTTTGAACCTGAGAGCACGAGCTTCGGGGCCGACGGGATGAATATGAACGCCAGCAGCAGCATCTTCGGATACAGAGTCGCCATGCGGAGCCGCTGACGAAGGGCGTGCTCCCTCTCCAGGTAATCGGCAATCCGGTTCAGCATCAGGTCCATCGAGCCGCCCGCCTCACCTGCTTTCAGCAGGCTGATGTGTATATCCGGAAAGAGCGACGGGTGCCGGGCGAAAGCATCGCTCAGTTGGCCCCCGCCCTGGACATGTCGAGCCGCCTCTCGGGACACCGCGCTGAGACGCCCGGTCGGCGCCTTGCGTCCGAGGGAGTCAAGGACTTGCGCGAGACTCATCCCCGCAGCCACCATCGTTGCAAGTTGGCGGTAGTATACGGAAAGAGCCTTGACCGGCGCGCCTCCGAATATCGGCGTACTGAACCACCGCGTGAGAAGAGCGAGCGGACTGCTCGACCCGCGGCAACGGTCCCCGATCTCGCGCGCATCGAGCACCCAGTAACCCATACCCTGGAGCGAAGCCACCGCCTCGCGCCGATTGCCGGCCTCAAGACGCCCCGTAAGAGTGTGGCCCGACCCATCCTTCACTTTATAGGAAAAAACAGCCATATCATCGGCTCGAACTCGCGTTCCACCATTGAGATCGAGTTCAATACGTACTGGATGTTGCTAAGCACGATCGCCATCAGCGCGAGGATATTCGCCAGCACCGCTATGTGCAAACCCAGTCCCTGCACTCGGCCCGCGGACCGCATCGCGGCGTGCCCATAGTGCGCCGCGATCCTGCCGAGGATATCGGTTGTGTGCCCGGAGACCTCACCGGCGCCCAGCAGCCGTATGTCGTCGTCGCGGAACAGTCCGGACTCGGACATCGCCTCGCTCAACTTCGCCCCCGAACGTAGAGCGGCCACACGGCGACTCAGATTTGCCGCGATTACCGTGTTGTTCGCCGCCTTCGAAGCGGCTTCCCACGCCTGGATCGGGAGTATCCCAGCCGCCTGCAGCCTCCAGAGCATCCGCGTGAAGTTCGCCAGCGACCGATCGCGGCTCGCACGTCCGAACCACGGGACTCGCAGAACCGCTGAGTCCGCAAGTGGGCGCGACTCGGCTCGTCGCAGGAACGATCGCAGCGCCGCCCACGCGACCAGCCCTATGACAACAGGCGGTACGACGTACTTCATCACGTCGGAGACGTAGGCCCGCAGATAGCCGGAGAACCCCTCGGTCGCAATCACCGGAAGGTTCGGCATCGCCGGCACCAAGAAGAGCACTCCGATGCAGTTGATCCACAGCAGATCTCGAGTCCACTTGACCCAGCGCGAGGAGGACTTCTGCTCGATCTCGTAGTCGAGGGCAATCTCGCCGAGCACGGCAGGGAGAAAGCCACCGAGCTCGCCCGCCGCGGTCACACCGGCAACATGGGCCGGGAAGGCCCGAGGTAACTCACCCATCGCCTGACTCAGCGGTATGCCGGCCTGGACTCGGCACCCCATCGCGTCAAGCAGCCGGCGCATGGCAGGACTGCGCGTCTGGTCGCGCATGCGGATCATCGCATCGTAGAGGCCGACGCCCGAGTGAAGAAACGACTGGGCTTGGCGCAGAAATGATGCGATTTCCGCCGGGGGGGCTGACGCGGCGCTTTGAGGGAACTTCGCCATCGGGGCCGACGCCCTGGGCGCGCAGGGAACAGGGATTGCGGGAGCGGGCGGACCGATCACCAAGCGAATGGCATAGCCCTTCGCAGAAAGATTCCGACGCACGTCTTCCTCCGACGATGCGTTCATCACCCCGGACAGCACCTTGCCGGCCCGGTCAATCACCTCATATCGGTACATTGCCACTGGTCGGTCTCCGGCAGTCTCACCACGCCCTGGTCGCCGAGTTGGTCGAGCACATCCTGAACCCTTCGTCCATCTGGCAGCACCAAGTCCGGCGCAACCTCCGAGAGCGGCTGCAGGACGAAGGCACGTTCCAGCGTCCGCGGGTGCGGAATCGTTAGATCCGGGGTGCATATCTCCTCAGAGTCCCAGAGGAGCAGGTCAACATCTATGACTCTCGGACCCCACAGAAAATTTCGGGTGCGGCCCATCTGATCTTCGACATCCCTGGCATACGCATGCATATCGGCCGGCGACAGATCGGTCTCGATTACAGCTACCGCGTTGAGGAAATCCGGCTGATCCGCAAACCCGATGGGAGTCGTGAGATATAGCGACGAGAGCCGTATGACTCTAACGTCGGGACGAGCGGATAGCTTCTCGACAACCTCGCAGAGGTTCGCCTTAGGGTCATCAAGATTCGATCCGAGACCTAGGTAGACGACAGCCAACTGGTCAGTTCCTCTCGACTGACACGCCCGCAGATGGTATAGTGTCAGCGAAATCCGGGGATGCCTATGGACATTATACCGAAATGCGAAAGGGATTGTCCACGCGGGCAAGTAGTGGCGACCAGACGGGTCCGAGCTGTCAGACGAGTCAGGCGGTAACATGAAGAACATAATAGTCGGCACGGCGGGCCACGTAGATCACGGAAAGACGACGCTCATCCACGCCCTGACCGGCATCAATACCGATCGCCTGCGCGAAGAGCAGGAGCGCGGGATGACGATCGACCTCGGGTTCGCCAGCCTGACGCTCCCCAACGGGCAGCGGGTCGGGATCGTCGACGTCCCGGGCCACGAGCGCTTCCTCAAGAACATGCTCGCGGGAGCCGGAGGCGTAGACGTTGCGCTGATGGTGATCGCCGCCGATGAGTCAGTCATGCCCCAGACGACCGAGCACCTGGAGATCCTGCAACTCCTCGAGGTGAAGCGCGGAGTGATCGCGCTCACCAAGGCCGATCTGGTCGAAGAGGAGTGGCTCGCCGTCGTCGCAGACGACATCCGCGCGGGACTGGCTGACACATTCCTCGCGGACGCGCCGATACTCCCTGTATCGGGCACGACCGGAATGGGCATGCCGGAACTGCTCGATGCGCTTCAGACCGCATGCGATGCCGTCGAGAGGCGAGACTCCTCGGGTGCGTTCCGCATCCCGATCGACCGCGTGTTCACCCTAACCGGCTTCGGCACCGTGATCACCGGTACCCTCGCGTCCGGCACGATCCGCGTCGGCGACCCCGTCGAGGTGCTGCCGCCCGGGCTCGAATCGAGGGCGAGGCAGATACAGGTCCATGGGCAGAAGGTGGACCAGGCCGAGGCGGGGACCAGAGTCGCCGTGAACCTCGCCGGCATTGAGGTCGCCGACCTCGCCCGGGGTGACGTCGTCGCGACCCCGGGCACGCTCAAGGCGTCGGCGGTACTCGACGTAAGGATCTCCCTGCTTGGCAAGACACCCCACCCTCTGAAGAACCGTGCCCGTGTCAGATTCCACGCGGGGACGGCGGAGATCCTCGGGCGACTGACACTCCTCGACCGCGACGAGTTGAAGTCCGGCGACGCCGCCTACGCTCAGTTCAGGGCCGAGACCCCAACGGCGGTATCCAGAGGCGACCGGTTCGTCATCCGCTCGTACTCCCCGATGGTGACAATCGGCGGCGGAGTGGTGGTCGATGCGGCCGCGCGAAAGCACAAGCGGTTCGATGCGGGCACGATCAGTTCCCTGGATACCGCCTCCAGGGGCACGCCCGAGGAGCTTCTGGAACAGATGCTAAAGCAGGCGGTCGCGGGGATCGCGCCTCCGGAACTGCTGAAGAAGGCCGAGATACCGAACCCCGAGGCCCTACTCGAATCGCTCCGGCGCGCTGGGAGAGCCGTGACACTCAACGGCGGGAAGCTGATCCACGCGTCGGTCCTGTCGCAGTATTCGTCGAGAATGAAGGCGACGCTCAGTGATTTCCACGCCAGGCATCCGCTCCGGCCGGGCATGTCAAGAGAGGAACTCCGAGGCGCAACCGCCAGGGGGATGGACAACCGCACGTTCAGCGCCGTACTCACGCAGCTGGAGTCGGGGGGAATCATCGCAACATCCGACACCTCCGTTCGGCTACCGGACTTCGAGCCGGTACTGACGGCCAAACAGCAGTCGGCCGCAGACTCCCTCGGGCGCACTCTCCTTGACGCTGGGCTGAACGTCCCGGACGCCGACGAGTTCCTCCGCGCAACCGGCCTCCCTCAGGCTGAGGCGAAGGAGATCCTGGAGATGCTCGTCTACCGGGGCGAGGTCGTGAAGATCGCCGAGGGAATGTACCTGCATGCTTCGACGGTGACGGCGGCCGAATCGACCGTCCGCAGGTTCCTCGAGGAGAAGGGGAAGCTCACCGTCAGCGAGTTCCGCGACCTCACCGGCACGAGCCGCAAGTACGCCGTCCCGCTCTTGGAGTACTTCGACTCGAAGCGCATCACCCGCCGCGTCGGCGACGAACGCGTGGCCGGAGGGCGATAATCACGGCCTGCGGTCGAGCTTGCCGGATGCCACATCGTGGAGTAGCGGAGAGAGGTCCTTCAGCATCGGGCGGAACCCCTCCACGTGGAAGAGGACGACGCCGTCGGCCCCGAGTTTCATCGCGTCCCGGATCTGGGTCTTCGCGGTCTCCAGCGACTTCTGCGGGTCGCGCCTGAAGTACCGGGTCAGCGTCACGTGCATCGGGATGTCGGCCGCCAGTTCGCGGTTCCACCGCGCCGCCGCGAGGTACTCGCGCGGAATGTCGTAGTAGCCCATCGGATTGACCCAGTCGAGCTGTCCCTCGTCCATCCAGGTCTTCCAGTCCTGGCAGATATTGTAGCCCTTGCCGTAGGTCTGCGCTCCCCAGACGTACGCACTCATCGTGGCCTCGGGTTTGACCTCTCTCAGACCAGCACGGAGTTCGCGCATGAACTGGTTCGTCTGACGGAACCTGAAGAGGCGCCACTTCGCCCAGTCGCGCGATCCCGGCTCGGCGCTGTTCGCGGCCTTGGCATCGAGGTGAAACCGCTGCTCGAAGGCATTCGTGCACCGCTCGCAGAAGCAGTACCTGCCGGGAGTCGCGTAGCGCAGGTAGTCGAGGTTGATGCCGTCTATGTCGTAGTTGGCAGCGATCTCCTTGAGGACCGAGACCACGTGCTGTCGGGCCTCGGGGGACGACGGATCGATCCACCCTACCCGCTTGCCGTTGACGTCGACCATGCACCAGTCCGGGTGCTGCTGCAGGATCGGGGACATCTCGTTGTAGCCGTCGGCCGTGACTACGAACCAGGGGTGAACCTCCATACCTCGAGCGTGGGCGGCCTCGATGACGACCTCAAGCGCATCGTAGGGCCTGGGAATCTGCGGCATAATCCTGCTGTCGTAGAACGCGTACCCCTCGGTCGTGCGCGCGTACGGCATGAGGAACTGAATCCCCGCATCGGCGGCCTCGTTGACGAGCGCCCGCAGGCTTTGGGCATCCGGCGAGTGCGTGCGGGCAAGAAACACGTATGCGCCGACCTTCCCCGGCGACTTACCGACGGCCAGGACGGGCGCGACGCATGTCAGGGCCATCAGTGTGGCGAGAGTGATGCGTTTCATTGTTCGATCTCTTTCGTCGGACAGGTCAGACCCCGATTAGTCCATCACCAGCCCGGCCGGTTTGAAGGTTCGCAGCTCGTCCGGCGTCTTCGGGGGTCTGACCTTCCCTTCGATCACAAGCCGTTTCAGTAGTTCAACCTGCTTCATCCCGCCGTCAGAGACGTACTGCCTCGTGTACTTCATCGGGCTGAGTCCGACACCGCCGTCTTTCAAGCCGAAGCTGTGATCGCCGGAGACGAACTTGCCCTTCGCGGCGTCCTTGCAGATGGCGTAGACAGCGTTATCGACGCGCTTCATCATGCTGGTGAGGACCCGCCCGGGCGCGATATAGTCCTGGTCGGCATCCACGCCGATCGCATAGAAGCCCTTGCCTTTCTGTTTCGCCGCCTCGATTACCCCGAGCCCGCACGAGCCGGACGCGTGGAAGATGATGTCCGCGCCCTGGCTGAACTGCGCGAGCGCGAGTTCCTTGCCTTTCGCCGGGTCGTCCCACTTGCCGGTATACGCGACCAGCACCACCCCATCCGGGCGGACGGTCTGGGCCCCGGCCTTGTAGCCCGACTCGAACCGTTTGATCAGCGGGACTTCCATACCGCCGACGAAGCCGATCTTGCCGCTCTTCGAAACGATACCCGCGAGCGCGCCGGCGAGGAAGCAGCCCTCCTCCTCCCGGAACTTCAGAGAGGCGGTATTGGCGGCTTTGGGAGCGCTGCCGTCGATGATGACAAACTTCGTATTCGGGTACTTCGGCGCAACCTTGGCCAGCGCGTCTTCCATTAGGAAGCCGACCGCAAATACGACGTCGTAGCCCTGCTGCGCACAGCGGCTGAGGTTGATCGCGTAGTCGGCCTGCTCCTTCGACTCGAGGAACTTTGCGCCGATGCCGAGTTCCTTGCCGGCACGCTGAACGCCCGACCAGGCCATGGCGTTGAACGAGCGGTCGCCGATCCCGCCCGTGTCGGTCACAACGGCGGCCCTGATCTTGCCGGTCGTTTCTGCGCTCTGCTGTGGAGGCGGTTTGGAGCATCCGACCGCAAGAAGCACTATCGCCAGAGGCGCGGCGAGGAATCGGAACAACCTGGTCATGGAGTCATCACCTGTGTAACGGGAGTCGGTCTCAGTGAACAGATACGACGCAGAAGGCAGGAAAGCCTTCGTCGGGGTCAATCCGCACTCCCAGCGAACTTCGGTAGGGTTTGCCAAGCGCCGCGGGAATCAGGTATCATAGGGCGTTGGTTCATGAAGCAACGAAGGAGACGACCGTGGTGGAAGATGCCGATATCATGACGCTCAGACACAGCGCCTCGCACGTGATGGCGCAGGCAGTGACCGACCTCTACCCGGGGGTCAAGCTCGGAATCGGTCCGGCGATCGAGGACGGCTTCTATTACGACTTCGACCTGCCGGTAGGTTTCGCGCCCGAGGACCTGGAGAAGATCGAGGCCCGGATGAAGGAGATCGTCAAGGCGAACCTCCCGCTGGTCCGGCGCGAGGTGACCAGGGAAGAGGCCAAGAAGATCTTCGCCGATCAGCCGTACAAGCTCGAACTGATCCGCGAGATCGAGGACGAAACCATCACTGTCTACCAGGAGGGCGATTTCACGGACCTCTGCCGGGGTCCGCACGTCAACTACACCAGCAAGGTCAAGGCGTTCAAGCTGCTGAGCGTCGCCGGCGCGTACTGGCGCGGCAGCGAGAAGAACCCGATGCTCCAGCGCATCTACGGCACGGCGTTCCCCACGAAGGACGAACTCGAGGAGCATCTCGCCAGGCTCGAAGAGGCTCGGAAGCGCGACCACCGGAAGATCGGGCGCGAACTCGATCTATTCAGTTTCCACGACGAAGGTCCGGGATTCCCGTTCTGGCATCCGAAGGGTATGATCGTCTTCAATGAGCTGCTCGGGTACTGGCAGAGAATGCATCGCGAGCGCGGCTACTGTGAGGTCCGCACGCCGATGATCCTCAGCGAGGCGCTCTGGCATCAGAGCGGCCACTGGGACACCTACCGCGAGAACATGTACTTCGTCGACATCGACGAGCAGAAGTACGCCGTCAAGCCGATGAACTGCCCGGGCCTGATACTGATCTACAAGAACGACCTGCGCTCGTACCGCGACCTGCCGATGAAGTTCGCCGAGCTGGGGCACGTCCACCGGCACGAGAAATCGGGCGTCCTGCACGGGCTGTTCCGCGTCCGCTCGTTTACCCAGGACGACGCGCACGTCTTCTGCACGCCGGATCAGGTTCAGGACGAGATCATCAAGATTATGGACCTGATCCAGACGATCTACGCCAAGTTTGGATTCACGGAGTACCGGATCGAACTGAGCACACGGCCCGAGAAGTCAATCGGCACGGACGAGATGTGGGAGACCGCAGAGAAGGCGCTCCACGAGGCGCTCAAGAAGATGGGGATCGAGTACCAGCTCAATCCAGGCGACGGCGCGTTCTACGGCCCGAAGATTGACTTCCACATAACGGACTCGATGAAGCGCTCGTGGCAGCTCGGCACGATCCAGCTCGACTTCTCGATGCCCGAGCGGTTCGAGTGCGAGTACATCGGAGACGACGGGAAGGCGCATCGTCCGGTCATGATCCACCGCGCGGCGCTCGGATCGATGGAGCGGTTCATGGGAATCATCATCGAGGAGTACGCGGGGGCGTTCCCTCTGTGGCTCGCACCGACTCAGGCGGTGATCCTCCCGATCGCGGACCGGCATCACGAATACGCTCACGGGTTGGCATCGAAACTTTGCGAGATGGGAATGAGGGCGGACGTTGATGAGCGGAACGAGAAGACGGGCTTCAAGATCCGCGAGGCCCAAATGCAGAAGGTTCCGTTCATGCTGGTAGTCGGCGATAGGGAACAGGAATCGAGCAGCGTCTCCGTGAGGCAGAGAGAGAAAGGCGACCTCGGCTCCATGCGAACGGAGGAGTTCATGGAACTCATCCGTAAAGAGTTGACAGACTGATGACCTTCTGATATACTGTCGGTCAGATTTGGGAAGCATCGGACCTCAGGGCGCGCGGCATTCTCCACGCGACGTATTGCCTGCGGTCAATCTTGTGCGAGGTGAGTGCATATAAACAGAGATCTCAGGGTGAATGAGCGCATCCGCGTACGCGAGTGCCGGCTGGTGGATGACGAGGGGGAACAGCTCGGCGTCCTACCGGTCCGCGAGGCGTTAGCACTTGCCAGGGAGAGGGGTCTAGACCTTATCGAAGTCTCCCCGACCGCCGTTCCTCCCGTGTGCAAGATCATGGACTACGGCAAGCACAAGTACGAGCAGGGAAAGCGCGACCGGGACGCCCGCAAGAAACATCACGTCTCCGAGATGAAGACAGTGAAGATGAGGCCCGGGACCGATGAACACGATTTCCAGTTCAAGATGAAGCATGCTCTGAACTTCCTTGGTGACGGGGACAAGGTGAAAGTCACCATACAGTTCAAGAGCAGGGAGATCACACACCCGGAGATCGCCCGCAGGGCGATGGACCGCATCGTGGAAGCAACAGCGGAGATTGCCAGCGTCGAGAAGCCGCCCGCAATCGAGGGCCGCGCGATGACGATGATCCTAAGCCCCAAGAGTTGACGGAGTCTCTGTTCCCCTGATGGGGACTACAGCCGAGAATAGTTATCTTGCCACGGGCAAGCACGAGGCAGCCTCGTGGCAAGGTGTTTCTTGAAAGGAACGTCGAATGCCCAAGATGAAGACGAAGAAGGCCGCAGCGAAGCGGTTTACCCTTACCGGCACCGGGAAGCTCATGCACCGGAGTTCCGGGAAGGGTCATCTTATGATGAAGAAGTGCGCTGCCCGCAGGCGGAGTCTGGGTCTGGAGACCACGATACCGACCGGCGACCGCCGCAGAGTGCGCCGTATGATGCCCGGGACCAGCGCCTGAGGAGCTTTTCGCGCCGCTCAACGCGGGCAAGTCCTTCGGGCCTAAGCGTGTTCGAGAGGCGTTTTCGAAAGGAGACAGTCGGATGCCACGAGTCAAGCGTGGGATTATGACCCATAAGAGGCATAAGAAGGTCATTGACCGTGCCAAGGGATCTTGGGGAAACAGAAGTCATCTGTTCAAGACGGCAAATGAAGCAGTAGCGCACGCGCTTCAGTATGCATACAGGGACCGACGGAACCGCAAGCGGGAGTTTCGCCGCCTGTGGATCGCTCGCATTAACGCGGCTGCGCGGCAGGAGGGCATCACGTACAGCCGGTTCATCGAGGGCCTGACGAAGGCCGGGATTGAGATTGACCGCAAGGTGCTCGCGGACATGGCGGTGAACGACCGTGCAGGTTTCGCCGACCTGGTGCAGAAGGTTCAGCAGCCGGCAGCCTGATCACGGAAACCGGCGCCAACTCTTGGACGGAAGACACGACTAGCATGCCTGGGATGACGCACGAGGCAGTATCACTACAAGAGAAACTGACTTCTCTGCGGATCGAAGCGGAGCGAGCCATAGATGCGGTCGCGACGTCCGCGGACGTGAATGACGTCCAGGTCAAGTATCTCGGGCGCAAGGGCTTGGTGACCGAGTTGTTGCGCTCGGTAGGAGAGGTTCCCGCCGAACAGAGACCTGAGTTCGGCAGAAGGACCAACGAGCTTCGCACCCACCTGGAGGGAAGGCTGGCCGCGAAAGGCGAGTCCATCCGAGCAGACGAAGAGGGCCGTCGTCTCGCGCAGGAGTCGCTCGATGTCACACTGCCGGGACGGATGTTCAGAGTCGGCAGACGCCACCTCCTCACAACCACAATCGAACGAGTCAAGGAGATATTCATCGGGCTTGGCTATGAGGTGCTTGAGAGTCCGGAACTGGAGCAGTACCGATACAACTTCGACTCACTCAACTACCCCGAAGACCACCCCGCTATGGACGAACAGATGTCGTTCTACATAACGGACGACCTTCTGCTCAGGACGCAGACCACGGCACTTCAGGGCCGGGTCTTCGAGACTCGCCAACCGCCGCTGAGAATCGCGACGGTCGGCCGCTGTTTTCGGTATGAAGCAGTGGACGCTACGCACTCGCATACGTTCCAGCAGGTTGACTGTTTCACCGTCGATGAGGGCATCACGATGGCCGACTTGAAGGGCACCCTAGCCCACTTCGCCCGTGAGATGTTCGGCGATGACACCCGCGTGCGGTTCAGACCCGACTTCTTCCCGTTCGTAGAGCCGGGAGCGGAAGTCGCCATCAGTTGCGTGATGTGCAAGGGTGCAGGATGCAGCCTGTGCAAGTCCAGCGGATGGCTGGAGCTCGGAGGCGCTGGGATGATACACCCCAGTATTCTGGAGCGCTTCGGGTACGACTCTGAGAGATACACCGGCTTTGCCTTCGGCCTCGGCATCGAAAGGATGCCGATGCTCGTGCATGCCATTGACGACTTGCGTCTCTTTCTTGAGAACGACGTGCGTTTCTTGAAGCAGTTCTGACCTTCGTGCCGCATTTGAAGGGACCTCGGACGTGCTGGTACCAGTTTCATGGTTAAGAGAATACGTTGCTTTCCACTCTGATATTGAAGAGCTTGCTGATCGGCTCACAATGGCGGGGTTGGAAGTGGAGGAGATTCGCGAAACGGACGGCGACGCGGTCTTAGTCACCTACGTCACGCCAAACCGATCAGACCTGCTCTCGGTGCTCGGCGTAGCGAGAGAGGTATCGGCACTTCTCGACCTTCCACTGAATGCGCCCTGCCCCTCGCTGGACGAGAGCGACACTGGCGCATCGAGCCTGGCCTCGGTTGAGATCCTGAGCCCAGTTAGCTGCCCCAGGTACTCAGCGCGGATTCTGACCGGCATCACCATAACCGATTCGCCAGTGTGGATGCAGAGGAGACTTCTCGCGGCGGGCATGCGGCCGATCAACAACGTCGTCGACGCGACGAACTACGTGCTTCTCGAACTCGGCCAGCCGCTCCACGCATTCGACTACGACTTGCTAGCAGATCACAGAATCATCGTGCGCCAGGCCAAGGCGGGCGAGCGGATCGTTACCATAGACGGTGAAGAGCGGACCCTGGACGAAGATGTTCTGGTGATCGCCGACCCGAAACATGCCGTCGCCATTGCGGGAGTGATGGGCGGCCTCGATTCGGAGGTCAGCGAACGCACGACGAATCTGCTCCTCGAGTCCGCGCACTTCAACAGACTCTCGATCAGGCGCACCGCTCGCAAACTCGGGATGTCCACGGAGGCCTCGTATCGTTTCGAGCGCGGCGTGGACCCTGAACTGACCATCAGGGCACTGGACAGGGTATCGGCGCTCATCCAAGAGACGGGTGGCGGCGAGATCGCCCGGGGGGTCATTGACGCATACCCGGATCGGATCTGCCCGACGGAACTCACCCTCCGTCCGGACCGGGCTCGGATGATGCTCGGCATGGACATCGAGGACAACCTGATGTTCGAGTACCTCTCCAGGCTCGGCATGGGGGTCAGCAAGGCCGACGACTTCCGTATCACGGTCCCGACCTTCCGTCCAGACATCGCACGGGAGGTTGACCTAATCGAGGAGGTGGGTAGAGTCCACGGATATGAGAACATCCCTGAGACTCTTCCGACCGGCCGCACGATGCAGGGATCGGACAGCGCCCAGGGCAAGTTTCAGAAACGGGTCACGGAACTGCTGATATCCTGCGGCCTGCAGGAGGTCGTCACGAACACGATGGTGCCCACCGAACCCGGGGGGGACGGACAGGTTTCGGTAAGGAATGCTCTCAGCGACGAACTATGCTGTCTCAGATGCCATCTCATACCGAACCTGCTTCGCGTCCTGTCCTACAATTCCGGCAGAGGCTCAAAGGATCTGGGGGTGTTCGAGGTGGGTCACGTCTTCGAGCCCGAGGGCGACTCCGCCGTAGTGGAGCGCCGAAGCATCGCGGCCGCGATCACAGGCAGCATGTGGGAGAAGCCGTGGAACGTGGAGAAGGGCTCCCTCGTTGCGGACTATCATGCGTGCAAGGGAGTTCTCGAAGCGCTGCTCGGACGAATCGGCATTGATGACATCGCCTATGTCCCAAAGGCCGCGCCCGGATTCCACCCGAACAGATCGGCCGTAGTGCTGGCCGGCGGGACCGAACTGGGCGTGATCGGCGAGATCAGCTCCGATAGAGCGGCCGAGTACGACCTTTCAGGCAGGGTGTGCGCATTCGAACTAAATGCCGAACCCATCATGGGCCTGATATCGAGCGGCAGAAAGTACGCGCCGGTCTCCAGGTACCCATCCAGCGCCCGGGATCTGGCGGTCGTCGTCGCGGACGACGTCACCTACAAGCAGGTCAGCGACATCATCATCGCGCAGGCCGGCGAATTGCTTGAGAGCGCGACCTTGTTTGATCTCTATCAGGGGCAGCCGCTGCCCGCCGGACATAAGAGTCTGGCCTTCAACATCGTGTTTCGCTCGAACGAACGCACTCTTCGCGATGAAGAAGTGGATGAACGCCTGGATTGCATCAGGAAGGTGCTTGCCGGGGAATTGGCTGCATCGTTCCGTTAGGTTGAGACTCGGGAGGGGTAGAAATGGATGCACCCGTACGAGTATCTGCAGCGGACATCGAAGCGATCATCGGCTCTCTCAAGGGCATCATATCGGTTCGCGCGGTGCCGGCTAGCGACGGCTCGGTAGAGGAACTGCACGTACTGGCCGACGGAGACAGAGCGCCGAAACAGATCGTACGCGACGTCGAGTCGGCGCTGATGGCCCAGTACGGCTTGGAACTGGACCACAAGGTCGTCAGCGTCGCCCAGACTCAGAGCGGCAGGCAGTTCCGATTCAACGAATCGCGCCTCAAGTTCTCCGATGTGGCAATATCCCTCAACGGCACCCGAGCCGAGGCAACCGTCAGACTCAGCCGAAACGGGGACGTCTACACCGGAAACGCCGTCGGCCACAGCTCGAGTCAGAGTCAATACCGCCTGGTGGCGACAGCGACTCTCGAGGCACTTGAGCAGTGCCGCGGCACAGAGGGAACGCTTGTTGTGGAAGACCTTGATTGGTCAGTCACGCTTTTGGGTAAGAACATAGTGCTGGCGCTTGTAAACATGATCACCCCCCGGGGTGAGGAGTACCTAACAGGCTCAGCCATTGTCAAGCAGGATTTGTGGAAAGCGGTGGTGAATGCTACGCTGGACGCTGTCAACCGAAGGCTCGGTGTGGCAGCGGAGGAATGATTACAATTTAGGCCGGGAACCGGTGGCAGCTTAGGGTCGCAGAACGCAACCCGTCAGACAACCAACCCGAGCGGAGCGGTGAAAGTGCTTGTCTCTAGCGATGACGAGCATTACTCTCACCACAACGAAAGGGGTTGAAGTTACCATGAAGACCTTAGTCAAAGTGCTGCTTGCCCTGACTGCGTTAATACTCAGTTCAGGCGCATTCCCGAAGTTCTTCCCGCCCCCATAGGCGGCTAGCGCGACCGGGGCGGGAGCCTGACGGTTTTCACCGTCAGGTGTGCCACCGACCCGGCCTATGATTGCCGAAGAGCATTCTCCATTGCGTAGATCATCCAAGGCTTTTAGTCTTTACTCACGGGCAGTCTCCACGATCGGGGTCGCGATCTTCATAGCGGCCTGTTTCTCACTTCTCCAGGGGCGAGTGTTCTCGTGGGAATGGTTGTTCTTCCTCGCGGTTATTTTCGTAACCGAGTTGTTCCCCACCAAGATCCCGGATTCCAGCATATGGGTAACTGTAACCGTTCCGGTCGTGCTCGGAATGTTTCTCAGCCACGGTCTGGCGGCCACAATTGCCGTAAGCGCCGTGCCGATTCTGATAGCCTCGTACATCACGCAGTGGGGCCCGGCGTTCGGATGGCTGACCTCTCTCGTTATCTACAATGTCGCCAACCACATTGCGGCCGCAACCATCGCGTCGCTCGTGTATATGATCGTCGGCGGTCCATTTCTCCGTATCGGCTCTGCCCAAGCCGCAATAAGCCTGAGGCTGATCCTGTTCATGCTGCTGTGGGCCGCGATCTACAGCCTGACGACAGCGATCGTCTGTGCAACGGGAACGAGTCTCTACCACAAGGAGCCCTGGCGTGTATCGGCACATCGCAACCTGCGCTGGTCGCTTCCGGACTTGTTTGTAAGCGTATGTTTTGCCGCATTCTTCGTCCTTCTATATGTTAACTACGGGGCAGTCGGCATACTGCTCCTGATCATTCCGTTCCTCGTTGCCCGGCAGGCACTCAACCTCCATGCGAGATATGTCTCCACCTACCGCGAGACTGTGACCGCTCTGGGCACGTATATCCAGCATCATCACATGTATACCAAGGGGCATCTCGAACGAGTTGCCGACCTGGCCGAGAGGATCGCCCGCCAGATGCAACTTCCTACTCAGTCGCTGATGTACATCAAGGACGCCGGGCTGCTACACGACATCGGCAAAGTCGGGGTTGATGAGACGGTTCTGGACAAGACCGGCTCACTGAACGAGGATGACTGGGCGATGATCAAGCAGCATCCTGCCCGCGGTGCGGAGATCCTCACCCAGATGAAGTATCTGGACTGCATCGTTCCGTGGGTCAGAGGCCACCACGAACGCCCGGACGGTCGAGGATACCCTGACGGACTCACTGCTGATCGAATCCCTATAGAGGCAGCGGTGATTGCTGCTGCTGATGCGTACGACGCCATGACGGGGGCCGACGAGAGCACGACCCGCGTATACCGTCAGCCTCTGACCACCGATCAGGCTCTGGATCAGGTGCGGCTGGGGGCAGGAACGCAGTTTGATCCCAGGGTCGTGAAGGCGTTCCTGACGGTGATGGACGCAAAGGAGTAGAACCTCGGTGGACAACGTACTCGAACTGCTCAAATCGCCTGCCATCGTCATTTCCCTCGCTGCCACGGTGGCGGCCGTGCTGTACTCCTATGTATATCTGCCCCGCCGAATGGGACGCGCGTATCGTCGTAGCCTGCTGACGCTGGCGAGCGCCGTCGAAACCAAAGACATGCGCGCTGCCGGGCATGGGGAGCGGGTTGCCGAATATGCAACCGCAACCGCCAGACAGATGCGCCTTCCGAAGAGGCTGATACGGAACATCGAATACGCGGCATTCCTGGAGGATGTGGGAAACATCAGGGTGCCGCACGCCATTTTGAACAAGCCCGGGAAGCTGACCCGAGAGGAGATGGAACAACTCGAAGCTCATCCGGCCATCGGACAGGAGATCGTAGAACAAGTGCGTTTCCTCAAGGACATCGCGCCTTATCTTCGCCACCACCATGAGAAGTGGGACGGCTCCGGGTATCCCGACGGCCTGATGGGCGAGCAGATTCCTCTGGGAGCGCGGATTCTGGCAGTGGCCACCGCGTTCGATTCCATGACTTCGGAACGTCCGTATCACGCGAAGATGGACGAGGATGCCGCCGTAGCGGAGTTGAAGGCCGGAGCCGGGGCTCAGTTCGATCCGGCCGTAGTGGAGGCGTTTCTCCGCATGCTCCAGAAGCGAATTCGTACAGAGAGGCGCGCCGCATGAACACCGAGGCGGCTATACTCGGAGTCATAGTGGGGGTTTTGCGGAAAGGCAGTCTGTCCAACCTGGCGCGGATTCCGTTTCGCGGCGCATACGTGTTTGCGATACCTCTCGTCCTGTTCGTAGTGGCCACAGTGCTGACCTATCGCACAGCTGATGAGGCTCTCATTCGAACCGCAGTCAGGGCGATGAATATCCTGCTATACGTGGTTCTGCTCTTGGCGATCGTCTGGAATCGGCACATACGCGAGATGAAGCTGCTCGGCCTTGGAGCGTTCCTGAACTTCGTCGCCCTCACGGCCAACGGGGGCGTCATGCCCGTCAGCCGGTGGGCGGCCGAGACCGCCGGGATGCTCGAGTTCCTCGAGCGCATGAAGGGAGTCAGGCATGTCGTGATGGACGGCGGATCGAGACTCCGGCCGTTGACCGACATCATACCCGTGCCGATCCCCATACTGACTACGGTACTCAGCGTTGGCGACATCATTCTGGCAGTAGGAATATTCCTTCTGATCCAGAGATATATGTGCCCTCCCACCGGGGAAGCGAAGCCGATTGAAGAAGCTTAGTACCCTGATTCTCGTCTTGGCGATATTGACGGCCGCTGCCGGATTCCGCATCTGGGGCCTAGACTGGGGACTGCCTACCAAACAGCACTTCTTCTCGTACCATCCGGACGAGACGATCCTGTTGAACGCAGCCATCTCCGTTGACCTTCTCTCGGGGCATCTCGACCCGGGCTTCTACAACTACGGCTCGCTATACGTCTTCCTGTCGAACCTCGCGATCACAACGGCCACGTTGCTCGGCGCAATCAACATAGGCGGCGACCCTCTCTCCTCGATCGGGGAGTTCGCCAAGGTGTACATGAGCGGCCGGGTCGTCACCGTCACACTCGGAATCCTGACTGTATATCTCATGTACGCGCTCGGACGGCGGATGCATGGCAGGTTGGTCGGACTGCTGGCGGCGGCATTCATGGCGATCGCTCCGATTCACGTCATGCACTCGAGGTTCATGACAGTAGACGTGCCTGCGACCTTCTTCGTTGCACTCTCCCTGCTGTATGCCGCTCGGATTCCGGATGACGATCGCTGGCGGAATTACATCTTGGCTGGGTTGCACGCCGGTTTCGCGGCGGCCACGAAGTATAACGCCGGCCTGGTGGTGATCGCGCTCGGAGCCGCGCACCTGGCTTCCATCAACGGCAGACCCCTGCTGCTGGCGTTTCATCGGAAGTGGCTCGGGGGCATCGCGGCGGCAGCGGCCGGATTCCTGATCGGATGCCCGGGCTCGGTTCTCAACACGCAAGCGTTCGTCCGTGACTTCAGATTCGAAGCGCTCCACGCAGGCAGCGGCCACGGACTGCTGTTTGCCGGCACGGGGTCTGGGTTCTCCTATCATCTGATGCACTCGCTTCTTCCCGGACTGGGGCCCGCCCTACTCATCCCGGGGATACCCGGAGTGGTCCTGGCCCTGACCAAGGCACGACCTTTCAGTGTCGTCGCCCGCATACTGACACCCTGGCGACTTCAGATCGCCATGCCTCAAGCTGCGGTGCGCGACTTGATGCTCATAGCCTTCCTGGCCTCGTACTACACGCTGATCGGGATCGCCCAGGTGCGATTCGCCAGATACACGATGCCGATACTGCCGATAGTGCTGCTGCTCGGCGCGAGGATAGTTATCGAGTGCGCGCGAACCCGACGGATCACCGCCGCGATCGTCTCGACTGTCACTGCTGCCTGCTTATTATACACGGCTGCATATACGGCTGCTCTATCCACCGTGTTTGCCTCGACCGACACTCGTGATGAGGCCGCGGTGTGGGTCAGAGCCAACGTGCCAGAGGGGAGTTCGATCGCCCTTCCGACCACACCCTGGTTCTACACTCCTCCTCTCCTGCCGAACTTCGGGCAGGTCAACGCGGAGGATCGTCTGGCCGCGGCGGAAGATTCTGCCGAATACGTGTTCGTCGTGGACGGCCGAGAGGAATGGAACGCCCGATTGTTCGCCGAGACAGCGCCCGACTACGCCATACTATCCGAGTTCGAATACGAGGACCGAAGGCGTGTCGGCGATATGGACTACAAGCGGTATTTCGAGATATTGAAGCAGGACTACGAGTTGGAGAAGCGATTCTCTCGGAGGCCCGCCATTCTCGGCATGCCCTTCCCTCTTCAGTGGGAGATGCCGCACGACATGTCCTACGCAAGCCCGGAGATTCTTATCTACCGCAGGAGCGGGCAGTCAAGTGGATAGCGCGATTCAGGCATTCACGGATCACCTGACGATCGAACGCGGGTTGTCGCCGAATACCGTGGAAGCGTATTCACGCGATCTGGCGCAGTTTTCATCATACGCGAAGGAACACGGAATCTCCTCCCTCGGGAACGTCAGCGATTCGACTGTACAGGGCTTCTTGGACGGTCTGCGGGAGGCGGCGATGTCGCCGAACAGCATCGGCCGAAAGCTATCGGCCATCAGGACGTTCGCCGGGTTCGCCTGCCGGGAGGGACTCATCGACCGAGACTTCACTTCCGAGTTCGAGTCCATGAAAGGCTCGAAGCGGCTTCCCGGCGTCCTGACGGTCGAGGAGGTCGCGGCCATCCTGAGCCAGCCTGACGCGAGCACTCATCCCGGGCTACGGGACAAGGCGATGCTCGAGACACTATATGCCTCAGGTCTGCGCGTTTCGGAGTTGATCAACCTCCGGCTGAGCGACGTGAACGCGTCAGTCGGATTCCTGAGGTGTTTCGGCAAGGGATCGAAGGAGCGCGTAGTCCCACTCGGCCACGTCGCGATCCACTGCATCGAGCAGTACACCGCACGGTCGAGGCCGGTGTACGCACGCTCCGGGAGTTCGGAGTATCTCTTTCTGACTAACCGAGGGCGCAAGATGTCGAGAGTCGGCTTCTGGAAGATCATCAAGAAGTACGCCGCGACGGCTGGAATTTCGAAGAATATCACGCCGCACACGCTACGACACTCTTTCGCGACGCACCTACTTCAGGGAGGCGCGGATTTGCGCTCGATCCAAGAGATGCTCGGACACGCAGATATTGCCACGACACAGATATACACCCATGTCTCCCGCGACAAACTGAAGGAAATCTATCGCGAATCCCACCCCCGAGCATAGCTTCGCACCCCGCTACGGTTTGACGACTCCGGCTTCAGGGTATACGGAAGGGTAGGACGGACGAGCGGGTCCTGGTACGTCACACCACCGACATGGAAGTTGACTATGCGAGACAACAGCAAGAAGATCGCCCTCGAACGGAGGGAGTTTCTCTCTCTGGCCGCTCTTGGAATAGCCGGCCTAACCATGGGGAATCCCTCATGGGCCGCACTCGATACACCCGAAGGAGGATCATCAACCATGGCACACGAACTGCCACCGCTGCCCTATGACTACAACGCATTGGAGCCGCATCTCAGCGAACAGATACTTCGCCTGCACCATGACAAGCATCATGCGGCGTACGTGACCGGCCTGAATGCCGCCGAGGAGAAAGTCCGAGCGATGCTCAAGTCGGGCGATTTTGCCGCTGCGAACGGCTTGGCCAAGGACCTTGCGTTCCACGGGTCGGGCCACATCCTGCACTCGGTCTTCTGGAACAGCATGAAGCCAGGCGGCGGCGGCGCACCAACCGGCGATGTGGCATCGGCGATCGAGAAGAGTTTCGGCAGCTACGATGCGTTCAGGGGGCTATTCGTAGCTACATCAAACGCGATACAGGGCTCAGGATGGGGCATCCTCGCCTACAGGTGGGAGGACGACTCATTCGTGGTACTCGGCGCGGAAAACCATGAGGACCGCGCTCAGTGGGGCGTGAAGCCGATCATGGTGCTCGATGTGTGGGAACACGCATACTATCTGCAGTACCAGAACAGGCGTCCCGACTGGACCAAGGCGTTCATGGACAATCTGGTCAACTGGGACTATGTCGCGGAGAAGTTCGCGCATATCAAGGGGAAGTAAGACGCACCCAGCGTTCTAGATTGAAGAGAGCGCAGGCAGACTGACATGGGGCGCAGGTCGTTCGAGACGGCCTGCGCCTTTTGCCTCGTGCCTTGACCTCTGACCGGCCGAAGGATATACTCATAGGCAGGCAGGAGGTCAGGGACATGAAGAGGCTTTCGCACAAGTTCGATTTCTGTGTCGTCGGCGGAGGGATGGCAGGGCTGTGCGCCGCCGTCGCCGCCGCCCGGGAGGGCGCAAAGGTCGCCATCGTGCAGAACCGGCCGATGTTCGGCGGGAACGCATCGAGCGAGGTCAGGGTGCACGTCTGCGGCGCGGACCGGCACAACCAGATCCCCAACATGCGCGAGACCGGCATCCTGGAGGAGGTCCGCCTGGAGAACCTCCGGCGCAACCCACAGAGGAGCTTCTCGATCTGGGACACGGTGCTCTACGAGAAGGCCCTCCTTGAGCCGAACCTTACCTACTTCCTCAACACCGCCTGCTGTGACGCCAAGATGGACGGCGACCGGATCAAGTCGATCACCGGCTGGCAGCTATCCACCTACACCTGGCACACCATCGAAGCGAAGATCTTCGCCGACTGCTCGGGCGACGGCATTCTGGCATTCCTGACCGGCGCGAAGTACCGCATCGGCCGCGAGGCGCGGAGCGAGTACAATGAGTCGATCGAGCCGGAGGCCGCCGACAACAAGACGATGGGCATGACCATCCTCTTCCAGGCGAAGGATACCGGCACTCCCCAGCCGTTCGAGCCGCCCTCGTGGGCGCACAACTACCCGACCGAGGAGGACATCCCGTTCCGCGGGCACAAGTGGCTGGAAATGGGCTACTGGTGGCTCGAACTCGGCGGCGAGGAAGACAGCATCCATGACTCCGAGGAGGTCCGCGACGAGCTGCTGAAGGTCGTCTACGGCATGTGGGACCACCTCAAGAATCACGGCGATCACGGCGCTGACAACTGGGCGCTCGAGTGGATCCAGTTCGTGCCCGGCAAGCGGGAGAGCGTCCGGTACATCGGCGATCACGTGCTGACGCAGAACGACGTCGAGGCCGAGGGGCGGTTCCCCGACCTCGTGGCATATGGCGGCTGGACCATGGACGACCACCATCCCGGCGGGTTCCGCTGGAAGGGTAAGCCGACGATCTTCCACCCTGCCCCATCACCCTACGGCATCTCGTACCGCTGCCTCTACTCGAAGAACATCGAGAACCTGATGTTCGCCGGCCGATGCGCGAGCGCCTCCCATGCGGCAATGAGTTCGACGCGCGTGATGGGCACCGGTTCCTCAATGGGCCAGGCGGTCGGGACGGCGGCGGCGATGGCGATCAGGGAGGGCCTGACGCCGCGCGAGGTCGGGAAGAAGCACATCCACGAGATTCAGCAATCCCTCCTGCGCCAGGATGCGTACTTGCCCTGGGTCAAGCAGGAGTTCTCCGAACTGACACGCAAGGCCAAACTCACCGCTTCCTCCGGCGATCCGGAGCCGCTCCGCGACGGGATCAACCGCCCTGTCAAGGAGGACCAGCACGCCTGGGACGGCAAGATCGGCGACAGCGTCGAGTACGCGTGGCAGGGGGCGCAGATCGTGTCCAGCGCAACGTTCATCTTCGACAGCGCGCTGAACAAGATCGTCCAGTTGAGCTATCACCAGAAGGACAACCAGCTTACCCATCCGCCGGAGGAGATGGTGAAGGACTTCCGCGTCGAGATCGAGACGCCGGACGGGTGGCGGCTCTGGAAGAAGGTCAGGGGCAACCACCAGCGCCTCGTGCGGGTGAGCATCGGCACCCCGGCGACCGGCGTCCGGATCACTGCCGATTCGACCTGGGGCGCAGAAAACGTCCGGCTCTACGCGTTCTACATTGACTAGGAGGACGTAATGCTGAGGTATACTGCCATCGTCTGCCTGCTCGCCTCCGCATCGGCCGGTTATGTGCCGGAGGTCGCCTCGGTGGAGAGCAGGTTCTTCGGCTACCAATCGGGGGTCAACCGCGACTTCACGAACTACGGGCGCACATTCGCTAATCCGGTTACCCAGTCGGTCCCCTGGAAGGACATGCAGGCACTCCTCGCCGACATGAATGCCGACGGACTGGCCGACTTGGTCGGCTACGATCCGAAGACCGGCAGAGTCACGTGGGCTTTCGGCGATGGCGACGGCACCTTCGATATGTCACGCCCCGGACGCGCGAATCTGGGCGCGGAAGGCACTCTACTGGCCGCCGATTTCGATGGGGATGGCCTTACCGAACTAGCGCTAGTCAAGGAGCGAGACGTTTACATCGCGGCGGGCACTCCCAAGGGTCCAGGTCCGACGAGCCTCTACACTGCCAAGGGATTCGGAGGCCAACTAGCCGCAGGCGACTTCGACGGCGACGGTCTAGGCGACATCTACTCCTACAAGCCGGGCGCGGAGAAGTGCCTGAGCATCGCCTACGGGCAGTCAGGCGGCGGATTCGGCACGATGAAGACATCACCCTGGAACCCGGGTAAGATCAGCGGAGCCATCCTCGCCGCCGACTTCAACGGCGACAACTACTGCGACATTGCCCTCTACGATGACAATTCGTTCACCTTCTGGTTCGGCCGCGGGAACGGCGTGTTCGGCCCGACGTCGGACGAAGAGCAGGCGACGGACTATCGGGCAACGCACCTCAAGGCGACCTTCGACTGGCCGACGCAGAGCGAGTCACTCCCTCTCGCCGGACAGGTAAGCGACGACGGCACGCCGGACATCGCTCTGTATCAGCCGGATATCAGAAAGCTATCGGTCAGGTTCGCAACCGGCGAGCCGGCCTACGACTACTCGGTCCACCTCACGAAGATGGGCTCTGAGTACCGTATGTGGCACGGCGGGCGATGGCGCACCCTCGACGAGAGCGGCAACTCGATGCCCGGATGGGACGGCGATCACACTATGTACTCGTGGTCGCTCGACGGCAAGCGATGGTTCCGCAAGATCGACGGCCCGGTGTTCCTCAAAGGCTTCGAGGAGGGCAAGCCCGACGCCTGGTACGAGAACAACTACCTCGAGCCCGAGGTGCTGAAGATCGACGGCACGTACTACATGTTCTGGCAGGTGGAGATCGACCCAGGTAGCAGGACGGACACCGGCGAGACCGCAGTCAAGCAGTGCGACCGGATCGGGCTCTCGACATCGAAGGACGGCGTCACCTGGACGCGCAAGACCGACCGAGGCGTGGTCATCAATATCGCCGACCCGACGGTCACCAACCTGGATCACCACGAGGTAATCTACGTCCCCGACGACCCTGACCGCAAGCCCTGGTGGCTCTACACCTTCCACTTCATCAACGGCGCACCGGCCGGACACGTCCGCATGAGGGCGAGTGATCCGACGACATTCGACTGGTCGAAGCGCGAGCCGGTCTCGGGCATGTCGCAGATCGGCAACCAGATCGGATACGCCGACGAAGCGCCCGGCGGAAGGGTGTTTGTACGCATCACCTTCACCGGCGACGGCGACCGTACGGTGCCGATCCTTCAGTTGTCGAGGGATGGGCTGATCTGGGAGGGTGCTCGTACGGCCGACGGCCCTCTCAAGCTGGCAGGCACCGGGAACGAAAAGGACAACAAGAACGTCTACTTCCTCGGAATGTCCACGATCGACGGAACGGGCAAGCTGGAGCACCTCGGCGGCGG
This sequence comes from Armatimonadota bacterium, assembly GCA_017993055.1. NCBI lineage: Bacteria > Bacillati > Armatimonadota > Armatimonadota bacterium. Next base: position 16,491 of record JAGONM010000003.1, on the reverse strand, counting down.
CAAGTTCCACGCTCTATACGGCGCGACGACCTCCGGCGGACCCGGCCAGCCGCACATCTGGCTCTCCGAGATCGGCATCGGCGAGTTAACGATCAGCTTCAGGTAGTCGCCTGATGTGCGGCGAGTTTCGGCATGTTGACCGACAGGGTATACGGGGTTAGTTCCGACTACAGCAAGAGGCATTGACATGTTCAAGGAATATGATGACCTGATCAAGCAGATGGAGTTCGAGATGCAGCGCAGTTCGGCCGAAGCTATGAGGCGGCTGCTCGAGCTGCCTCCGGACGTGCGCGAGTTCTGGCTGCCGAAGGCCGACGTCTATGAAACACCGGAGGATCTGGTTGTCCGCGTAGAGGTCGCCGGGGTTCGCAAGGAATCCCTGAACGTTTCACTATCGGCGGACAACCGCACCTTGAGCGTCACCGGAACGCGTTCGGAACGTTACGTTGATGATCGGGCGAAACTGCGATACTATCGGCTCGAGGTCTACTTCGGATCATTCGAGCGCGACGTCCTTCTTCCGGCGGATATCTCCGTTGACCGCAACCGGCTGGGCGCCACTTACCGCGACGGCTTCCTGATCGTCACCCTGCCGAAGAGCGACGATGTCCCCGCCTCGCGGTACATACCGATCGAGGAGCAAAGCGATGAATGAACTGAGCGCGACGGACCGCGAGCAGGCCACAGACCAGGAGGAAGATGCCGGGCAGTCGATCCCTGAAGAGCTCAGCGTCCTTCCGCTGAGGGACACGGTTCTCTTCCCTCTGGTGGTCAGCCCACTAAGCGTCAGCCGTGAGGCTTCCATCAAGCTCGTGGACGAGGCCGTGACCACCGGCAATCGCGTCATTGCAGTCGCGACGCTCAGAGACTCCTCGACTGAGCGGCCCGTAGTCGAAGACATGTATCCGATCGGCATCGCCATCGTCATCCACACGATGATGCGGCTTCCCGATCACATCAGGCTGATAGTGCAGGGAATACAGCGGATTCGCATAGTCGAAGGCACCCAGGGCGAGCCGTACATCAAGGCTCGGGTGGAGGTACTGCCGGAGAAGGAGGACTTCACACCCGAGGAGAGCACCGAGATAGAGGCTCTGCGGCGAAACGCGGCCGGTCTCTTCCAGCGTATCGTTGCGTTGTCACCTAACATGCCGGACGAACTTCAGGCGCTTCCTGAGAATATCACCCGCCCCGCCCTCCTGACTGATACGATCGCCACAAATCTTGCGATCCCGCTGACCGAAAAGCAGGAATTGCTCGAGATAACCGACGTTCGCGAGCGGTTGCGCCGCCTCTCGACTATCCTCTCGCGCGAGGTGGAGGTGCTGGAACTAGGGAGCAGAATCCAGTCGGAAATCCAGACCGAGATGACAAAAAGTCAGCGCGAATACTATCTGCGCGAGCAGCTCAAGGCGATCCAGAGGGAACTCGGCGAGGGCGACGACCGCACCGTGGAGATGGAGGAACTCAAGCAACAGATCGAGGCCGCCGGAATGCCCGAGGAAGCAGAGAAGGCCGCGAACCGCGAGCTGGATAGGCTTCAGCGCATGCCGGCGGCGATGCCGGAGTACTCCGTCGCACGAACGTACATAGATTGGCTGGTCGGCCTTCCGTGGAGTACTTCTACGGTTGACAATCTCGACATAAAGCACGTGAAGGAAGTGCTGGACGAGGATCACTACGGTCTCGACAAGGTCAAAGAGCGCATTCTCGAATACCTGTCGGTGCGGAAGTTCAAGACTACCGGAGAGGTTCGCCAGCCGATCCTGTGCTTCGTGGGCCCTCCCGGGGTCGGCAAAACGTCCCTCGGCATATCAATCGCGCGGGCACTAGGCCGGAAGTTCGTGCGGCTGTCCCTCGGCGGGATTCGAGACGAAGCCGAGATGAGGGGCCATCGACGGACCTACGTAGGGGCGCTGCCGGGACAGATCATCCAGGGCATGAAGCGTGGGGAATCGAACAACCCGGTGTTCATGATGGACGAGATTGACAAGGTCGGCGCGGATTTCCGCGGGGACCCGTCTGCAGCCCTGCTCGAAATACTCGATCCGGAGCAGAACGACCAGTTTCGTGATCACTATCTTGAGGTGCCCTTCGATCTGCGGAAGGTACTGTTTATCACGACCGCGAACCTCCTTGACCCGATACTGCCGCCGCTGAAGGACCGCATGGAGGTACTGGAGATCGCCGGCTACACCGAGGAGGAGAAACTGGTTATCGCAAAGCGCCACCTGCTGCCGAAGCAGATGGGCGAGCACGGCCTCACGGACGAGAACATGGTGTGGCAGGATGAGGCCATCCGAGGCCTGATACGCGGATATACACGGGAGGCGGGCGTCCGCAACCTCGAACGGGAGATCGCCGCAGTCTGCCGGAAAGTCACCAGACAGTTCGCGGAAGGGCGCACCGAACCGGTCAGCGTAACGCGCGACGCCGTAGCGGAGTACCTGGGTTCGCCTCGATACCAGCACGAAGAGATTCGCCAACGTGTGAAGGTTCCCGGGGTGGCGACCGGCCTTGCGTGGACACCCGTTGGCGGGGAAGTGATGTTCATCGAGGCGACGAAGATGCCCGGGGGAAAAGAACTCATCCTTACCGGAATGCTCGGAGACGTGATGAAGGAATCGGCAATGGCCGCCCTCTCGTACGTGCGATCTCACGCCGCTGAACTCGGCATCAATGTGAAGGAGTTCGCGGAGAGCGACATCCATCTGCACGTTCCGGCGGGAGCGGTTCCGAAAGACGGTCCGTCCGCCGGCATAACGATGGCAACCGCGCTTGCCTCTCTGATGACGGGAAGGCAGGTCAAGGCTGACCTCGCCATGACCGGAGAGATCACGCTAACGGGGCGGGTGCTGGCAGTCGGGGGGATCAAGGAGAAGGTACTAGGAGCGCACAGGGCCGGTGTCAGGAAGGTCATTCTGCCGGCGGACAACTGCAAGGACCTCGAGGAGGACGTACCGGAACAAATCTGCAGTCAGATGACGTTCGATTTCGTCGAGAGCGTTGACGAGGTTTTCCGGATCGCTCTCGGGCGTCGGGGGAAGAGGTCGGATGCTTCCAAGTAGGCACATCAGACAGTAGGGCTTCTTGCCAAGCGGCCTGCGATTCTGGTATATTGTCGTTAGATTCTGCGGGGACCTGATAGTGGTTCCGGCGGGTCGGATGAAGCACCCGAGACAAGCTGTGCGGAAAGGGTTGTTGAGCTAGTGATAACCGTTCAGAAATACGGCGGCAGTTCGGTGGCGACCACCGAGAAGATCTGCAACGTGGCAAAGCGGATCAGGAAGGCGGCCCAGGACAGCCAGGTTATCGTAGTTGTGTCGGCGATGGGAGACACGACCGATGAACTGATTGCGATGGCCAAGGCAATCAGCAAGATTCCTGACGAGCGCGAAATGGACAAGTTACTCGCGACAGGAGAGCAGGCAAGCAGCGCGCTCCTGACAATGGCGATCCACGAACTCGGAATCCCGGCGGTATCGCTTACCGGAGGACAAGCCGGGATCATCACGGAGAAGACTCCGGGAAAGGCACGGATTCTCTCGGTCAACCCGGAGCGGATACGCCAGGAACTGAGCGGCGGCAAGGTCGTGGTCGTAGCCGGATTCCAGGGTGTTACGGACAATGCCACGTGGGCCGACATCACGACGCTGGGCCGGGGTGGATCGGACACGACCGCAGTTGCGCTCGCGGCTGCGCTCCACGCGGACAAGTGCGAGATATACACCGACGTGGACGGTGTGTTCACCGCCGACCCCCGGGTGGTGTTGAGCGCGCGCCAGCTGGACTGCATCTCTTACGAGGAGATGCTCGAACTTGCGGGACAGGGCGCCAGGGTCATGCACTCTCGCGCCGTCGAGCTTGGAGAACTCTACGGAGTCAATATCCTGGTGGCACACAGCGTACGCGAAGTGCCCGGGACCGTGATCACAAAGGAGGACACCCTGATGGAGGCGAGAAACCCCGTTCGCGGCATTGCTCATGATACCGATGTCGCCAAGATTACCATACTGGCCGTGCCGGATCGCCCCGGCATTTCTTATCAGATATTCCACGCGCTCGCAGAGGCAAATGTCAACGTGGATATCATCGTCCAGAACGTGAGCCTGGAGGGCGTCACGGACCTGTCGTTTACCGTCAACCTGGCAGACCTGGTGAAGTCCGAGGCCGCCCTCGAACCCGTCGTCCGGAACATCGGGGCGAAGGACATGACCACATCGGTGGATCTGGCGAAGGTGTCGATCGTCGGCACAGGAATCCGCAGCCATCCGGGCTACGCGGACAACATGTTCGGCGCTCTCGCCCGAGAGGGCATCAATATCGTCTCGATAACCACGAGCGAGATACGAATCACCTGCTTGATCGACAAGGCCGACGTTCAGAAGGCAGTGCAGGCGCTACACTCGGCGTTCGAACTCGAGAAACCCGAGGGCGGAGTCTGCTGAGACGGGCTCGGACCGCGGTTTCACGCGCAACACACAATGAGACGGGCGGCGGGAAGTTCCCGCCGCCCGTCTCAGTCTGCAAAGACCGTCCGGAGCATGCCCCCTGTCTCCGAACCGCTCTTGATCTCCACGCCTACTGGCCGAGACTGAGGTTGTACTTCTCCACGAACTCGTTGTTGCCCAGAGCGTAGAGGTCTTTCTGCATCTGATCGGCAATCGCATTCATCGAGCTGAGATCGGCACTGCTGGCCTTGACGAACGACTGATCCGACCTCTTTCTGTTGCGCAGAACTACCACACAGTACGGGCTGATCCCACTGCCCGCAATCCGGCGGTCCACCTCCCAATGGGTCGCCGCGGACTCCTCAGCATTCTGCATACTGATGCACCCCTCTCTCGAACTCACTCCAAGCCAGCCGCCGCAGACTCAGGACAGTCCCTCAAAGTGATCGTAGACAGCCCTGGATATCTCGGCGACGGCGCGTTCTGCCCGAGGCATGTCGTCCACCTCCCGCGCGCATACGCAGATCGCGTAAGCTCCACTCGGCGCGAAGACTACTCCCGCATCGTTCATCACACGCGGTATCGAGCCTGTCTTGTTAGCGACCTTCGTGTTCTCGGGCAGAAGGAGCGGAATCTTGTCCCTGTATTGTTGTCTTGCCATGATATCGAGCATCTCCTCACTAGTAGATCTACTCGAAACCGCCCCTTCCGCGATACGCGCAAGAAGCAGCGTCATATCATGCGGTGTGATCAGGTTCTCTCTGCCTAGTTTCTGCTGCTCCCAATCGTACATCTTACGCGCGAGGGTAATCGTCTTCAGCCCCAACCCGCGCATCCGCTCGTTGACCGAGTCCATCCCCAACCGATCAATGACCAGGTTCGTGGCCGTGTTGTCGCTCACGATGATCATCAGCACGGTAAGATCGCGCAGTGTCAGCGCCAGGCCCTCGCTCAGCGAGTGAAGTACGCCCGAGCCCGACACCCGGTCCACCTCTCGCAGCCTGAAGGTCTCATCCAGCGACAGGCGGCCTTCGTCCCTCTGGCACATCACTTCGACCATCAGCGGCACTTTGATAACACTGGCAGATGGAAACACCTTATGCTCGTCGAGCACCACCTGGTCACCGGATACGATGTGGCGGGCCGAGACTCCGAACTCTCCGGAGACGTTTCGGCAGATATCGGCTATGCGGTCGGCAAATGACATGACACAATCTCCCCGGGGTCTGCAGGTCATCGCTTGAACTGCTGAATCCCCCACCCGATGCCGAAATTCTAGATAGGCCACCCGGTTTTGTCAACAGCTAGGAAGGATAGCGCTGATGAATCGGGTAAGAATGACCATGCAGGTACTCGGATACTCACGTACGGCCGCAAGTCATCGCTGTATCGTGAGTCCTTACCGCACGAGGTGGCTTCGGACTATGAGCATGCTGGGTAAGACAATCAAGGGACTCGCAGTCGCGGGGATATGCGGCGTGGGGCTGTGCGCCCTCGCAGAGCGAACGCGACTTACCGAGCGGTTATCCCGACTCGCACAGAGCGTGGAGGGAGTGCCATTCCCGGGTACCGGACTCTACCCTTTTCTCGCCGGCAGGGAATTTCGACGACTCTACACGGCGGTGGCAGAGCAGATGGTCGGCTCGGGAATACGGGGGCGAGTGCTCGATCTCGGCACGGGACTCGGTTACATCCCGATCGACCTGGCTCGAATGGAACCCACTCTGGCCGCGCATGGCATAGACTCGTCGCCAGAAATGATCAGGATCGCGCGGGCGAACGCATTCTCGGAAGGCGTCGGCCGAAAGCCTCAGTTCGGCGTCGGTAATCCCATGCGGATGCCGTTCCCCGGGCGTTTCTTCGATCTCGTCGTAAGTGTAAACATCCTTGGTCACTGGATAGAGCCGCGCAAGGTGCTGCAGGAGATCTACCACGTCTTGAAGCTCGGCGGCGAGTTCTGGGGCTACGATTTCAGGAAAGACATCCCGCGGGAGACCTGGTCGAATCTCCGAGAGAAGCTGCCGTCACTGGAACGACTCCTTCTTCAAGTAAGCCCTACGGCATCAGGTGGCGCCTCCATCGGAGAAGCAGCTTTCGTGCAGATGGCGCGAGAAGCACATTTCGAGGTAGTATCGGTGGAAGAAACAAGCCTTCCAGCGCCCGACGAGCCGATGCCTCTGTTCGTGAGGGTGAGACTGCGAAGACCGAATCTTACCGACGCGCCCTGAAACACCGGAACGAGGCTCTACAACTGGCCGAGTACCCTATGGCACTGTGGGATGACCCGCACATCATCAAGGTGCCGCGCGCACAGCGACTGCCACCCCAGCATCTGCTCCGCCGACGGTGGACGCACGCCGCCCTTCCTCGTCACCGGCTGGATAACGAGCGGTATGCCTCGTCCGGCGCGCTCGACCATGCAGGCGGCCGAAGACATCTCCTCGTCGGACGTCGTCGAACAGACCACCGCCTTCACATACAGATCCCGCGCCGCCGCAACCGAGATGAACTCCTCGTGCGCGGCGCACGGATTATGACCTGATGCGGACGGCAGTTTGATATCCATGCTAATGACGTCCACAAATGGCAGGATCGTCGTCAGGTTGCCCGTGAGTGTTCCATTTGTTTCCAGCATCACGGGTACCGATGATTCCTTGAGACCGCGAGCAATGGCGGTTGCCCACTCGACGTCGTCCAGAGGCTCTCCGCCGGTCAGGACGGCGGCGTGGTGCAGTCCCAGCGGCTCATTCAGCGACGCGACGTACTCGATAACCCTATCTAAATCGAGCGGGTTCGGGAACTGCGCGAAGTCGCGCGCGCCGGCCGTCCGTTCTACCCGGCAGACGGACGGGACTCGGCGCGACGCGTCCGTGTCGCAGTAGTCGCAGTCGAGATTGCAGCCGCAAAGGCGGATGAAGATCTGCCGACGCCCGACGTAGAGTCCTTCTCCCTGGATGCCGGAGAAGATCTCGACCAAGCTGCCAGCCTGCGCACGGGGCTGTTTAGTGTGTTCACTCACGACCATAGATTCGCCGGGGCGGGCGATCGCTAGAGCATCTGGAGTACTTCGGCCGCCATGTCGTAATCCGCGAAGGGCGGCATCAGGTACACGCCCTGGATATCCTGTTTGACTTCGGACAGGAACTCTTGAGCAATCCTGATGCCCTCCGATCGCCCATTATCCTCGCCAGCAGCCTGCATCCGAGCACGAATTTCGTCCGGGATCGTAATCCCGGGGACCTCGTTGTGCAGAAACTCGCAGTGGCGCGGATTCCTGAGTGGCAGAACCCCGATAAGCACGGGCACTCCGACCGGGGCGACCTTCTTCAAGAACCTGCGGAGGACTTCAGTGCTGTAGATAGGTTGGGTCTCGGCGAAATGTGCTCCGGCGGCAACCTTGCCGGCGAGGCGGCCTATCTCCTTTTCGAGATCGTCGGCGGCCGGACTCACGGCGACTCCTATGCAAAAATCGGGCGACTGATTCAGCCTGTTCCCTGCAAGGTCCGTGCCACAGTTCAGACGCTTGATCAGATGCACCAGCCCTTCCGAGGTAACATCGAAGACGGCAGTCGCGTTCGGAAAATCCCCGAGCGACGGCGGATCGCCGGTCAGAGCCAGGACATTCTCCACGCCAAGCGCATAGGCGCCAATAAGGTCTGACTGGAGGCTGAGCAGATTGCGGTCTCTGCAGGTCATGTGCAGGACGGTCTCCAGCCCCACGCGCTCCCGAATCAGATGCGCGAGTGCGACCGGACCCATCCGCACGCGAGCCATCGGGCTGTCGGCGAGGTTGATGGCGTCCACGCCTTTCAGCAGGCACGCGCCTTCAATCGCCTTGTCGACGTTGATGCCTCTGGGCGGATCGAGTTCGACTGTGACGACGAGTTTCCTCCCAAGCTTGGAGGCCAGCGACATATCAGCTACTCCTCGCCGTTCCGCGACGCGTCACCAGAAAACCGTGCGCCGATCACGGCATCGGCCTCTCGCAGGAAGACCTGCGATGCGTCATTTCTGTGAGAGACGTCGCCGACGTCAATCGCCGAGGAGAGACGTAACTCGGACTTGATAAGGCGCATGGAACGAAGTGCATCCTCGTTTGCCGCGCCGTTGGAGCCGATGCAATCGCCTATCCGCATCACCACATCGGAGACTCCGAGCCCGTGTCGGATGCCCTGGTCGAGGGTCTGTCTAGCTCTCTCAAGCCTCTGTTCGGGGGACCCATCGCTAACATCGGCAAGAGCAACCGCACCGTGCCTGGCGACAACACCCAGGAGCCGAAACCCATCGTCCACGCGAACCATCGCCCTGCCCTCGATCAATCGGAGTATCCCCTCCGCCGACGATTCGTCAAGACCCTCAAGGCACAGCGCCGCATTGCCATCGGACTGAGCAAGTTCGATAAGGCTCTCCGCCGATTCCGAACTGCAGTCAACTCGGATCACATTAGTCGGGGCCGGACCGCCCAACTCTACCATCCGCGAACGACCTGCCAACCGCACCGAACGGCCCATCAGAACGGCAGGCCTTTTCAGACCCGAAAGAGCTTCCGCCAGAGCCTTGGTATGCTCCGGCGTCGTGCCACAGCATCCGCCGATGAGGACGGCTCCGGCCTCAATGAACCGTCGCCCGAACCCAGCCATGTACTCGGGGGTAGAGAGGTACATCAGACGGCCTTCGTGAAACGCGGGGAGGCCGGCGTTGGGCTGCGCGCTGACCCCGATCCGGGCCACAGACGACATAGCCGAGACGGTGTCGAGCATATCCTGGGGTCCGGTCCCGCAGTTCGTGCCCAGCAGGGCGGGACGGAAGGCCTCCAGCACGACGGCAGCGGTCGCGGGGTCGGTACCCATGATGGTGCGGCCCTCTTGTGCGAACGACATCTGGCAGATGATCGGCTTGTCGCACACGCTCCGCGCCGCCAGGATCGCCGCCTTCATCTCGCGGAGATCCTGCATCGTCTCGATGATCAGGAGGTGGACACCCCCTTCGCAGAGAGCGAGTATCTGCTCCCGGAATGCTTCGAATGCCTCGTCGAAACCCAGAGGGCCGAGCGGACAGAGCAGTCTGCCGGTCGGGCCGACTGAGCCGGCAACAAGCACTCCGTCGCCCGCACATTCGCCCGCAATCCGTGCAGCGGCGGCATTGATCTCCGCACAACGGTCGCTGAGGCCGTAACTGCCAAGCTTCACCCGATTGGCGCCAAATGTGTTCGTCTCAATGACATCCGCACCGGCGTCCACATAGGCCCGATGCACCGAGGCGACGATCGCAGGCCGTGTGACGTTCGTTTCGTCGAACGACTGGCCCAACGATACACCCGACGAGTGCAGCATGGTGCCCATCGCACCGTCGAACAGTATGATCTTGTCTCCGAAGAGGAGTTCCTCTACCAGGTTCATGCGTGCCTCAGGAATCATTCCCAGTAGCTAGCTGCAGATGTGGGAGTCTCCCACACGGTTGACCTTCTGATTCCGCTGCCCAGCCGCTCGCGCATCTCCGAGAAGATGTATTTGGCAATGTTCTCAGCGGTCGGGTTCACCTCGCGGAACTCGGGGAGGTCATTGAGGTGCCGGTGGTCTAGATAGCCGACGACCTCGGCCAGTTCGTGCTTGAGTTTCCGGAAGTCAACCAGCACTCCGATGTCATCAAGTTCCGATGCCGAATAGCATACCATGACCCTGTAAGTGTGGCCGTGCAGATTCTCGCACGCCCCCTGGTAGCCCCGCAGGCAGTGCGCCGAATCGAACTGAGACTCGACGGTCAACTCATACATCTCGCGTCTCCTTGACCCGCGACCGCGACTACACCCGATCTATCCTAGATTGGCCCTCTGAGACCGCAGAGCGACCTGAAGAGCCGCGATGTCCAGAGTCCGAGGAGCTATCCCCCGGTTCACGGAGATTGCCGCAGCTGTGCCCGCTGCCTGGCCGATCGCCATGCAGATCGGCATGATCCGCAGCGACGAATGCGCCTCGTGCGTGGCCGAGATCGGTCGTCCGGCGATCAGCAGGTTGTCGAGTCCGAGCGGCGTCAGGCAACGGTAAGGGATGTCGTACGACTCGCCCGGCTTCAGGCGTTTGATCACCGTTCCCGCTCCGGTTGGGCTGTGGATGTCTATGGAGTATGAGCCGCGAGCGATGACATCGTCGAACTTGCGCGCCTCCAATACGTCCTCCTCGGTGAGCACGTAATCGCCGATCACGCGCCTGCTCTCCCGGATGCCGATCTGCGGGCCGCTAACCAGGATCTCCGCGTTCTCGAAACCGGATGCGTCTCTGCGCAGAAACTCCAGAAACTGCCACGCCTGCCTTCGCCCCTCGATCTCGGCTCTAGTCAGGTCTTCGGCGGACGTGCCGTCTATGCCGGTGATGCGCGTCTGGTTGAAGTGCATCTCGCCCCTGCGCGTCGTGAGAAACATCAGGACGTTCTCGCGCGGGCAATCGAGCCGCCCCTCGGCCTTCGCCAAGTCATAGAGCCGATTGAACTCGTCCCTCGGTGGGATGCGGTCCTGATCCACCTGGCAAACGCGGAAGTTGAGGGTGGTCGGCTGAGTGAGGCCGTCCTGTGGACGCCCCATCTCGCACTTCGCGCGGGCGAGGAATGCGAGGTCGGCGTCACCGGTGCCATCAATGTATACCTTGGCCTCGACGCGCGACTTGCCCGACTTACCGGCGATCTCGACCGAGGTGATCTCAGCGCCCGAGGTCACCGCATCGGTCAGTATTGTGTGGAATAGGAGGCGAACTCCGGCCTGCTGCGCCATCTGATCGCAGACGTACTTGTACGCCTCTGGGTCGAACGCGGTGCGGCTACCCTTGCCGTATGCTCCAAGCGCGCTAAGCCGCTCGGTCAACTCCTGCAGAACGCCCTCGATGATCTGCTGGTCGCCCGCCCAGTAGGTCATGAACGGGTTCACGAGGCCTATCGTCGCCATCCCGCCGAGGAATCCGTATCGCTCGACGAGAAGGGTATCCGCCCCATGCCTAGCGGCGCTGATCGCGGCGGCGAACCCGCCAGGGCCTCCACCCGCGACGAGGACATCACACAGCCGTTCTGCGCTCATCAGGCGTCCTACCCCTTCATAGACTCTGCCAAGCGCTCGCGGAGGATCTTGTTCACCGCGCCGGGATTCGCTCGGCCCTGAGTGTACTTCATCACCTGGCCGACCAGGAAACCCATCGCCTTGGCATCGCCACCAGTGATCTTCCGCACGACATCAGGGTTCTCAGAGAGCACCCTGTCAACGACGGGAACGATCTCATCGTCGCCGCTGATCTGGGTCATCCCGCTTTTCTCGACGATCTTCGCCGGAGACGCGCCCGACTCGAACATCTCATCGAAGACGGACTTAGCGATCTTGCCGCTGATCGTGCCGTCGGAAACCATCTTGAGCAGAGCGCCGAGGTCCTCCGGCTTGACCTTTGACTCGCTGATCTCGATTCCCGACGAGTTAAGCGCCTTCGTATAATCTCCCATCATCCAGTTGCTGACGGCTTTCGGCTCCTGAAACGCCTTGACTGCCGCCTCAAAGTACTTAGCTAGAGCGCGGGTGCTCGTCAGTTCTGCCGCGTCGTACTCGGGGATGCCATACTGCTCGACGAAACGGCGCTTCATCGTCTCCGGAAGCTCGGGCAGCATCCTCCGCTGCTCCTGGACGTAGTCGTCGGTGAACTCCATCGGGACCAGGTCGGGCTCGGGGAAATAGCGATACTCCTGCTCGAACTCCTTGCTACGCATGGTGGCCGTCACGCCGTTCACGTCATCCCAGCGCAGGGTTTCGTGCACGATCTCTCCACCCTCGCGCAGCACCTGCTCCTGACGCGAGATCTCATAGTCAGTCCCCCGGTAGACGGCCCGGAAGGAGTTCAGGTTCTTCATCTCGGTGCGAGTGCCGAACTCCTCTACGCCCACCGGCCGGATGCTGATGTTCGGCTCACAACGGAGGCTCCCCTCCTCCATCTTGCCGTCGTTTACGCCGAGGAACGTCAGTATCGAGCGCAGCTTGACCAGATACTCCCTGGCCTCTTCGGCTGAGCGGATATCGGCCTCGCTCACGATCTCCATTAGGGGGACGGTGCTGCGGTTGAAGTCCACAAGGCTCTCGTCGCTATCGGGCGCGTGGATCAGCTTGCCGGTGTCTTCCTCCAGGTGAACCCGCCGGATGCGGATGCGTCTGGTCTCGCCGTTAACGGTGACGTCAAGCCAACCGCGGACTCCGATCGGGGTGTCGCCATACTGCGAAATCTGGTAGTTCTTCGGCAGGTCCGGGTAGAAGTAGTTCTTTCGGTGGAAGATGCTGTGCCTGGATATTTCGCAGTTCAGGGCAAGGGCGGTCCGCACCACGTATTCAACGGCCTTCCTGTTGGCGACGGGAAGCGCACCCGGAAGGCCAAGGCAGACGGGACAAGTCCTTGAGTTCGGCTCGCCGCCGAACTCCGCGCTGCAGTTGCAGAACATCTTGCTCTCGGTGAGCAACTCGGCGTGCACTTCCATCCCGATAACGGGCTCGTATGCTGTCATAGCTTCGGCTTCTCCCGATGGTAATCCGTATTCTGCTCAAACGTGTAGGCCGCGCGCAGGATCGTCTCCTCGTCGAATGGCCTGCCCATGATCTGCATCCCGATAGGGAGACCGTGCTGAAACCCGCAGTTCACAGAAATCGCGGGAATCCCGGCCATGTTGACCGGGATCGTACAGACATCCGCAAGCTTCATCGCCAGAGGGTCGTCCGAGCGCTCCCCGATGCCGAACGCGGGTACGGGCGACGTCGGGCTGATCAGCACATCGAACTCGGTGAACGCCTCGTCGTACGCTGTCCTCACCAGCGTCCGAACCTGCTGCGCCTTCAGGTAGTAGGCATCGTAGTAACCGGCGCTGAGCGCGTATGTGCCGATCATAATGCGCTGCTTGACTTCGGGGCCGAAACCCTCGTCGCGAGTCCTGCTGAGCATCGCGAACGTATCGGTCGCGCGAGCGGTTCGATGTCCATATCGGACGCCGTCGAACCGGGCGAGGTTCGAGCTAGCCTCGGCAGGCGCGATGATGTAGTACGTCGGGAGCGTGTACTCCATGATGGGCATAGAGAGCTCCCTGCACTCCGCGCCAAGCCCGACCAGCACGTCGACGGCCTTCATTACCGTCTCCGCAATCTCGGTCTGCACGCCCTGGGCGAAGAACTCCTTCGGGACGCCGATCTTGAGGCCCCTCACATCGTTGCGAAGGCCGGCGAGGTAGTCCGGCACGGGAATGTCCACGGAGGTCGAATCGAGTGGGTCCTTGCCCGAAATCGCCTGAAGCAGAATCGCACAGTCGGTAACGTCTTTGGTGAGCGGGCCGATCTGGTCCAGCGACGAGGCAAACGCGACCAACCCATACCGCGAGACGCGACCGTAGGTCGGCTTCATGCCAACCACTCCGCAGAACGACGCCGGCTGGCGTATCGAGCCGCCGGTGTCCGATCCCAGCGCCACGATGCATTCGTCCGCCGCAACCGCCGCCGCCGAGCCGCCGCTCGATCCTCCGGGAACCTTCGACACGTCCCACGGATTGTGCGTAACGAAGAAGGCCGAATTCTCAGTGGACGACCCCATGGCGAACTCATCGAGGTTCGTCTTGCCGACCATGACGGCGCCGGCCGCAGCCAGTCTCTCAACTACCGTGGCATCGTACGGAGGGACGAAGTTCTCGAGCATCTTCGAGGAGCACGTGGTCTTCGTGCCCCGAGTGCACATGTTATCCTTGACGGCAATAGGGATGCCGGCAAGGGGACCGATATGCCCGCCGCGCGCCAGGCGCTCATCAACATCCGCGGCGGCTCGGAGTGCGATCTCCTGCGTCTGAGTAACATAGGCGCGCACCTTGCTCTCGACTGCGTTGATACGCTCTAAAACGGCCTCAGCCACTTCGCGGGCGCTGATCTCCCGGGATGCGATCATATCGTGAATTTCGTGTGCCGTCAGACTGCTGAGTTCCATATCTCCCCTTGCCTACGTATCCACGACCTGTGGCACTACGAAATAGAAATCCCGGGTATCCGGCGCGTTCGACACCGCTTCCTCCTGGGCAAACGACGGGCCGGCAATGTCATCGCGAAAGACGTTCTTCATCGGTATCGAGTGCGAAGTCGGCTCCACGCCTGAGGTATCGAGCTGCTGCAACTCTCCGAAGTGCTCCATTATGCCGTTCAGGTGTCCCGTCAGCCGTTCGCTTTCTTCCTCGGAGAGTTCCAACCTGGCAAGCCACGCCACTCTTTCGACTTCTTCTTTGCTCAGCTTCATTTTGCAGCACCGTCCCGCGGAGTGAAATACAGGTGATTATAGCATCGGACGCTTCGGTCCTGCAACCGGATCGGTGAATGTGAGTGCGGCTGAGTAGTAGCCCGCACCATGAGTGGGAGGTCGGCCCTCAAGTGCGCGAATCTCTCGACCGCGCCGGAGGGATAGACAGCCTGAGAGACGATATCATTTGAGGCCAGTCCGTGAACCAGGCGTAATCGGGCTTCTCTGCAAGGCACGGGGGGATCAGGACCGGCTGTCTCCGGCGGCCGCACGCAGAGCGTCAACAGCGGAGATACCGATCGTGACGTGGCCTATCGGTATCTCCTTCACCATCCCCGGGCCGTGTGAATCAGAGCCTCCCGTGGCGATAAGTCCGCATTTCTCGGCTACACGAGCGTACCATCTGGTCTGCCGGGGTGTGTGGTCAGTGTGGTAGACCTCCAACCCCTTGAGGCCGGCTTCGATGAGCAAGGGAAGCATCCGTTCCGTCACCTTTCCGTGACCGGGGTGAGCAAGCACGGGCGCACCTCCTCCCTGCAACACGATGCCGACAGCCTCGACGGGAGTGAGCTTATAGCGCGCGACATGACCCGGGGCGCCGTGTATGAGGTATTTGCCGAACGCACCGCTCATCCCGCGAGTGTAACCCGCCTCTACGATCGCGCGGGCAACGTGCGGACGACCTATGGGGGCATCTCCGGCGATCTCCTGCACTCGTTCGAAAGTGATATTCACGCCGATCGCATTGAGCTTCTCGACCATCCGCACGCCGCGGGCAAAGCGCCCATTGCGCAGTTGATCGGTGTGACCCCGGAGAATCTCAGAACGCGGGTCTATGAAGTAGCCGAGAATGTGCAGTTCGTCTTGCTCCACATCGGTGTTGATCTCGATTGCCGGGACGACTACGATGTCCGCGCCCTCGGCTGCCGCCAGAGCAGGTTCGACGCCATCAACGGTATCGTGATCCGCGATACCAATCGCCTTGAGTCCGAGACGCGCCGCCTCGCGGACGGCCTCCTCGGGCGTGAGCATGCCGTCCGATGCAGTGGTGTGTATGTGAAGATCGGCGCGACCTGTATCCATGAGTTCTCTCTCGCGCTTCAGGAGCCAAGGCGGGATTCTCGATTGCCCTCTTATTGTACCAGCAGTCGCAGATCCGGGCAAGCGCTTCCGGGCAGACGGATAGAGCTCAGTCCCGCTCCAGCACCTTGTCAATCCTCTGATCGAGTTCCCTGCACGTATCAGCGACAGAGCGCTTGCCGAGCCACATGAGGTCCATCACTTCGTTTGTCACGTTCTGCATCTCGAGATACTTCGGAGTGAACGGGAGCCGGTGCCCGTGCTCGATCTCGCCGATGAAGACCATCTCCCCATCGGGAGGAGGGGTGAGGTACTCCTTCGACTTCGCCACCGACTTCCGGGCGGGCGTCGAGAAGTCCGCGCCGACCATCACGGCCTGGCCATGCTTGTCCGTAAGGAACTTGATATACCGCCAAGCCGCATCCTTGTGCCGACTCTTCGACGGGATGCAGAGCGCCGACCCGTAGGCGTTATTCGCCCAGAACTTCCCCTTCGGGAGCGGGGCGACGTCCCACCGGAAGCGCCGCACCTTCGAGAGCGTCGGCACGTCCCAGTGGCCGCCGAACATCATCGCCACCTTGCCGGTCATGAACATCTCGTAGCCGCCCATGTCCGCCAGTTCGCCGGGCCGCGTGGTGACGTGATGCTTGAACCGCAGGTCGACGAGCCATTGCAGCGCTTCG